>JBDSFG010000230.1:0-5569 GCA_039919615.1 Ginsengibacter sp.
TTCTGACAATAATTGAATCTAATCGCTGTGGAACGAGAGAAAGCACATGCACACAACAATGCTTGCCAAAAGTCAGGGCTGGACATTGGAACATCGGCTGCAGTTCGCTATCAGCTTTAGTTCCGGCAGGAGTGTGTCACGAAATGGAAAGAATTATAATTCTTTTCAATGCTTTATAAGAGATGAGGGAAGGCCCCTCATATACGCCTTGCGTGAGGAGTATATAAACCACTTCATGGTGCTGTAATCAAAAGTTATGGTATTGAGCGATGAAGAAAAGGCATCATAAAGGTGTCAGGTAAGTGTAAGAGAGCTGAACGAAAGTAAACCGTACGATGAAGTCTCGAAAGGAACTAACTTGTTGACAAAACTATTGGCTTCCAGCTCTTATAGGATAGACTGTAATGGACAAACCGCATACTGATTACAGGTCAACCGGGATAGAGGCGGCAGGAATCTTACACAGGCTCTTATAAGGAACGTGAGAAACTACCGCTACGATATGCGTAGGCGCCTTATCACAATTTGGTAATTCAAGGTATCTCACAGAGAGCCGAAGCGTAGCGGAGTGACGGACTGAATTGTAGTAGTGTTGAAGCCTTTGTAATGAAGGTGGAGCGAAGGGTTCAGCTCTTTCATTTGCTCTAAGAACAACAACGCATAGAAATATGCGGACGACTAAGTTTAGACCAATAATGTATCAGATTTTTCTGATACCGAAAGAGAAGAGCCGTGTGAGGTGAGAGTCTCAAGCACGGTTCTGTGGAGGGCTTGGGCTGAAATGCCCTTGCCTATCCGACCGGTTTCAATTTAGCTTTTGTCCTTATCTTGTGCTTCATATTTTCAAACGGGCATTTGTACCGGGCAGACGAGCAATGAATTCCCTGCCAAATACGCAAATACTCAACGTTAGCGGCTATGGCAAGACAAAGCGTCCCTGCAATTGTAGGTGAAACAGAATTTATCAGCCAGGAATTTTATTAATGATTAATAAATAAAATAACATGAATAACCCAGGCAACAAAGCAGCAATACCAAACCCTGCCCTTAAAGCGTTTGAGACTATAGTCGGTGAATGGAAAACTGTCGGGACACATTCTCAAGTTCCTGATACTATTCTTCATGGACACACTTCTTTTAAATGGACGGAGGGAGGCGCATTCCTCATTATGCACTCAGAAATTTATTACGACAAATTTCCCGACACTATTTCAATTTTTGGAAGTGACAATTCGCTCGGAGAGTATTTTATGCTTTCCTTTGACGAACGTGAAGTTTCAAGAAAACATGACGTTGTGTTTCAGGATAATGTTTTGAAATGGTGGAGAAATGCGCCTGGATTTTCACAACGATATACTTTTACATTTACTGATAAGGGAAATACTATCATCAGTAAAGGAGAACTCTCAAAAGACGATTCGACCTGGGGAAAGGATTTAGATTTAACATACACTCGTGTTAACTAAATTGAATCTCCTGAGCCGTCCGTTTACTCCAGGCCTGAAGCAGAGCAAGATACGGCGGCACTATCTCTAACTCAACTTTTTCACTGACCAATAAATCCTGCCAGTTACATGAAGCCAGCTGATTTGGGTTGGTTGCCGCAATAGATTATTTTTAAGCTGCGGCAATGGAGGCGTTAGGTGTACTGCTAAACGGCATCCTGGTAAACTCGAAAAAATAACCATAATGACAATACCAAAATCTCTAGCCCTGTCAATCTTTGTTAGCTTGAATTTATTTGCTAACACTAATTCGACAGCTCAGAGCACTAATGCTAAAACTTCAAAGAGGGAGCAAGTAAAATCGTCCCTGACATCTTATGAAAAATATATTGACGACAATAATGATGCTCACTTAAAAGAATTTATGGAGTTGGTATCTATTCCAAGTATATCCTCTATTCCATCGCACAAAACCGATATTGACAAAGCTGCAGCATGGATAGTGAATAAATTAAAAGCTATCGGAATGACAACAGCAACAGCAATTCCGACAGACGGAAGCCCAATGGTATTTGGAAGTTGGGACAAAGCACCGGGTAAGCCCACCGTGTTAATTTATGCTCACTATGATGTGCAGCCTGTAAATGAAGCAGAATGGGACAATCCACCCTTTGCACCAAAAATAGAAGATGGAAAAATATTTGGACGTGGTGCGAGCGATGATAAAAGCGGTGTTATGATATCTATTTGGGCAGTGGAATCAATGTTGCGTACAGATGGCAAATTGCCTGTGAACGTTAAATTTATTTTTGAGGGAGAAGAAGAAAAGGGTAGCCCAGGTTTTAAAAATTTTCTTATTAGTCATAAAGAGTTATTAAAGGCAGATTTTGCTTTAAATGCTGATGGCAGCCAATACAGCGAAACTATGCCATCAATTTTGATGAGTTTAAGAGGCTCGGTAATCCTGGAGTTTAAAATAAAAACAGCAAATATTGATGCACATTCCGGACAATTTGGAGGGAAGACTCCGAATGCTGCCGTAATAATGTCTCAAATCATTTCTTCGTTCTATACCAAAGAAGGCAATGTAGCAGTAGAGGGTTTTTATGATAAAGTATTACCCACTACTTTGGAAGAAAAAGAAATGATAAAAAAAGTGCCTTATAATAAATTTGATGATATGAAAATGTTGGGCACAACAGCAGAAACTGGCGACACTACTTTTTCACCACTTGAAAGGATTTGGTATCGTCCAACGCTTGAAGTAATTGGTATGCAAAGCGGTTATACTGCAGCAGAAGGACATGCGAATATTATTCCGGGTAATGCTATGGCAAGAATTACATGCAGATTAGTAAACAATCAATCCGGGGAGGAAATTATTGATTTAATTGTAAAACACATCAACAAAAACTGTCCTGCGGGAGCTACGGTTTCTTATAAATTTACTAAAGGTGGAGCCAGCCCTTTAAAGTTTCCTGCGAACACTAAAGCCTATAATTATGTGTCCGATGCCTTATTCAAAATTTATGGGAAGCAGCCACTACAAGTTGCTGCAGGTTTTTCTACCGGGGCTTTGATTGATATTAAAGAAACGTTGGGGATTTATCCTTATTCATTAGGTTTTGAACAAGCTGACGAAAGGGCGCATGCTTCCAATGAATTTTTCAGGCTATCAGGTATTCGGAAAGGGCAATTGGTTTATTGCTACTATTTACAACGTATAGCTGATGAAGAAAGTAAATTGAAAAAGTAGAAGCAGTACAGCCAAACAAGCGTATTTGTAAAAGCCGGGCGAACGGAAGCCGTGGTTCAACAGTTGCAGCTTTGCTGAGCAGTTGTTCGGGCAGGACAAGCAACTTTGAACTAACTGCAAATCATCAGCATTTATTTCTATTTTCATCATCGGTAGCCGGGCTGGGCGGAATACTATTCCCAGTTTTCACAAATGCCCGGAGCGCTAGTCAGAATATTTCCGCAGCTCTTAAATTGACACGGTGTAAAATATGAAAGCACTTTTTTATATCGCACTCTTGACAATTGTAATTTATTGGTGCTCACCAAAAATTGGGTCGAAAATAACTTCAAAACAAACGCCACTTTCAGACCCAGATTTTGTTTTGGTTTTACAGCAACAAGACGACTTTACAAATGACGGCATTGAGATTGGTTCAATTAAATCGGGTGACAATGGACTTTCAACAAACTGTACGTATTATGAAGTAATTGATAAGCTAAAAATACTTGCGAGACAAAACGGAGCAAATGTTATTAAAATCACGGAACATAAAAGTCCTGACCGTTGGAGTAGCTGCGAAAGGCTAACAGCACATATTTATAAGGTGCCTGATTTCAGAAAGCATGAGAAAGAAATTGAATGGACTGCAAATAGAAAGTTGATATGGGAAGATTTTAAAGGAATACCGAAATCAATTTCAAATTCAAACTCCGCTGCACAAACATATTGTGGGTTTGGCTTTCAGACAAATTATGTGACAATACTTACTAAGACAAAGATATTCGTAACAACCACATTTACCTGCAATTTAAGTTGGGTCAGACCGGACCAAAAAGATAGAGCAGATTTATTAGAACATGAACAGGGACATTTTGATTTATGCGAAGTTTATGCAAGGCAGTTAAGACGGAAACGTCAAGAAAAAAAATTGACATTCTTTAACCTTAATACAGATGCAAATATTATTTTAAAAAATGTTTATGCTTTGTATTTGGACAGACAGGAATTGTACGAGAAGGAAACAAACTATAGTCTTAACAGACAAAAGCAAATCGAATGGTCAAAGACAATAATTAGCGAGCTTAATGAATTGAGCAGCTTCACGAAATAATACTGCTGCCGACAAAAGTATCCATTGTAGCTAATAGATCGGAGAGGAGTTAATATTGTAGTTAATAATTTCTTTTGAAAGAGAAAGATTTAAGAGTATTTTAAACCTTTCCCCTTCTCAAGATTTTTGCGTCTTTCTAAATTTTAATAATTTTTTTAAAGTCAATATACTTCAGCATCCATCGAGCAGTCAAATATTTTTTGTTTGGCCCCAGCTAATTGGAGGTGGCAAAAATTTGCTATACATCGCCCATTTCTACCAATAAGCTCGCTGCTGTTAGTGGTCCGATAGCAGGAATTGTGCGTAGTAAACGGTAATTGGTTTTGAATAATCAGTTTCCTCTTTTCGAAATTCATTTTCCCGATATGGCACTCCATTCTGTTTTTGTTAAGGTTTCTTTGTGCAAAATCAGATTAATGAAACTAAAGAATATTTTATTAGTTACAATGATGGCCTTTCCTTTCATTGCATTTGCTCAAAAAGCGGATACCATTAAAACACAAACTTTGAAAGAAGTAACAGTTACAGGTTTTAAAACAGTGCGAGGCACGGGGCACATGCCAGAAATGAAAGATGGAATTATTTACGCTGGCAAAAAAAATGAAGTAATTCTTGTTGATAGTTTAGATGCCAACAAAGCCATCAATAACACAAGACAAATTTTAGGGCGCATACCCGGGCTTAATATTGTTGAAACCGAAACTGGAGGCTTTACTGCCAACGGCATTGCCACAAGAGGTTTAAACCCTATCCAAAGTATTGAAATGAATACAAGGCAAAACGGATACAATATTAGTGCTGATATTTTTGGGTACAATGAAGCGTATTATATTCCACCAATCGAAGCCGTACAAAGAATTGAATTAGTGAGAGGTGCGGCATCATTACAGTTTGGTTCACAGTTTGGCGGCCTGGTAAATTATGTTACAGAAGATGCACCGATTAATAAACATTTTGAAGTTACAACATCGCAAACTATAGGTAGTTTTGGTTTGTTTAATTCTTTCAATTCTATCGGCGGCAATTGTAAAAAAATAAGTTACTACGCATTTTTACAGTATCGAAACATAGATGGCTACCGCCCCAATAGCCAGCAATGGCAGCTATCAGGCTTTGGTAAAGTGCAATACAAAGCATCAGAAAAATTTAATATTGGAGTAGAATATTCTTTGCTTCGTAATCAATTAAAAATGCCAGGTGGGTTAACAGACAGTTTATTTTATGTTAGTCCCAAAATATCTACAAGAGCAAGAAACTGGTTAAAAAGCCCCTGGA
>JBDSFG010000260.1:0-11984 GCA_039919615.1 Ginsengibacter sp.
AATAATTTTATGCCAGGTGTTCTTTCCAATAATTTATCAATCACTGATATTATTCTGCCCATCACAAAAAAGGAGCTTAAATAACCGATGGATACAATAAAGAATATGATGGTAATAAATCCGATACCGGGGATATTAATTGCCGGGCGCAGTATATTGTCGATTTTATCAAACACCACATAAATAGCATATAAGGTAATACTAACCGGTCCTATTATTAAAAGACCCTGTAAAAAGTATTGTATAAATTTTTGGTAGCGTATAGATGAAGGCATATTAGATATTTTGTTTGCCAAAGTTAAACTATACTATACTTTGTTTGTTAAGATTAAATTATGTAAAATAAATAGTAAGGAAACTTTGGTTAATTAAAAAGTTTCCTTAGTTTTGCGGCCTGATAAAGATTATGGAAGTAAAAGAAAGGATAAAACAAAAGGCCGATGAATTATTTAAGCGCTATGGGATAAAATCCATAACGATGGATGAAATTGCCAACCAGCTCGGCATCTCAAAAAAAACAATTTACCAGTCATTTTCAGATAAAGATGAACTGGTTGATGAAGTAGTAACAGACCTTCTTAAATATAACAGGGACCGCTGCAATAATGCCCGGTTAAAATCAGTGAATGCAATACACGAGGTTTTTCTTTCTATGGAAATGCTGGAGGAAATGTTTGAAAACATGAACCCCACAATCTTATATGATCTGGAAAGAAATCACCCGCAAAGCTTTAAGAAATTTCAGCAGCATAAACATTCCTATCTGTTTGAAATTATAAAACAGAATATACAAAAAGGAAAAAGCGAAGAATTATACCGGGAAGATATTAATGAAGAAGTAGTAGCCAAAGTAAGGGTGGAAACGATGCTGCTTCCTTTTAACCAGGAAATTTTTGCTAAAAGCAAATTCAATATGGTTGATCTTGAAAAGCAAATGGTAGAATACTACCTGTTTGGTATCGCAAGCCTTAAGGGTTATAAGATGATCTTAAAATATCAGCAGGAATTATTAAAAAGTATTGTAAAATGAAAAATGAAATTTTGAAATATATCATAGTTGGCTGCACAATTATTTTTGTAACAGCGGGTTCTGTAAACGCCCAGCAAACAAATGCGTTTAGTGTTCAACAGGCTGTTGACTACGCTTTAAAAAATTCTCCCCAGGTTAAAAATGCTTTACTTGATATACAAATTCAAAGGGAAACAAATAAGGAGATAACTGCGGCGGCATTCCCGCAAATACACGGCAACGTAAATGTGAATAAATTTCCTAATGTAGCTGTTCAAACATTTCCAAATTTTATTGCCGCAGGTACTTATGGTGTATTAATGCAGGAAGGCGTTAAAAATGGTAATGGAACTCCTGTGCAGATACCGGCAAATTTCGGAATCATTGAAGCCCAGTTCGGCTCAAAATATACTGCTGCTGCAGGGGTTGACCTGGATCAGTTACTTTTTGACGGACAGGTTTTTGTTGGCATAATGGCAAGAAAAGCTTCTATAGAATTTGCTACCAAAACGGCAGAAGTTACCGATGAACAGATAAAAGCGAACGTATATAAAATCTATTACCAGTTGGTTGTGGGCAGAAAGCAAATTGAAAGTATAGATGCTAACATTTTGCGCTTTGAAAAGCTGTTAAGTGACACCAGGGAGATTTATAAAAACGGTTTTGCCGAAAAATTAGATGTAGACAAAGTAGAGGTGCAGCTAAATAATTTAAAAACTGAAAAATTAAAAGCCGAAAACCAAATTGAGGCCGGTATCGCAGGGTTAAAATTTTTACTAAGCATGCCGAAGAAAGATCAGTTGATATTGACAGATACACTATCCGAACAGGAACTGAAAGAAAATATACTTGATGAAAAATATAATTATGGCGACAGGAAAGAATATCAACAGCTTTCATTGCTGGAAAAATTAAATGGCTTTAATATCAAAAGGTATAAGCTTAGCAAAATTCCTACACTGGCGCTTTCAGGTAATTACAGTAAAAATGCACAACGTCAAAAATTTGACTTTTTCCAGGGTAGATATTTTACCTCTTCATTTATAGGCTTAAGGTTAAATGTACCCATATTTGATGGCGGCGCAAGAAATGCAAGAATAGAAACGGCAAGACTTAATTTCCAAAAAAACCGGAATAATATTGAGCAGCTAAAACTTTCAATTGATAACGATGTCGAGCAATCAAGAATAAGAATGAAAAGCGCTTTATCCACAATGGATATGCAAAAACAGAATATTATTCTTGCCGAAAGAGTTTACAACACTACAAAGCTAAAATATGAACAGGGCTTAGGCAGCAACCAGGAAATTTATACTGCACAAACTGAGTTGAAGGTTGCACAAAATAATTACTACAGTTCACTATACGATGCTATTAATGCCAAAATTGATTATTTAAAAGCCGCAGGTAAGTTATAAAGAACTAAAACTTTTTGTTTAAGAATTAAAGGAACAAATAAACGAATAAATTATGCAAAAGATTACAACCGCCGGATTGCTGACTGGGATAATGCTCTTTATTATTTCATGTGGAAATGGAAAAAAAAGCAATGATTCGGCTATCACGGACAGAAAAGTTGCACTGGAAAAATTAAAAATTGAGCGGAGCAAAACAGATGATGAAATAAAAAAGCTTGAAGATGATCTAGCCAAAATTGATACCAGCACAGCTAATGCTCAAAAGGCAAAACTTGTAGATATTCAAACACTACAACCGGCAGGCTTTAACCATTACATAGAATTACAGGGCCGGATCGACGCAGAAAATATAAGCTACATTGCTCCGCATGGCGCCCCCGGTGTGGTTACCGCGGTATACGTAAAAAAAGGTGACCACGTACGTAAAGGACAGCTTTTACTTAAACTTGATGATGCCATTGCCCGCCAGAATGTAACCACCTACCGGCAAAGTATGTCTTCAGTAAGAACACAGCTTGGGCTTGCGCAAACGGTTTACCAAAGACAAAAAAATCTTTGGGATCAGAACATTGGTACTGAAGTGCAATTGCTGCAGGCAAAATCCAATGCAGAAGGATTGGAAAATCAATTAAAAACAATGCAGGAAAGTTTAAAAACTGTGCAGGAACAATTGAACCAGAGCAATATTTACAGCAACGTAAATGGAGTGGCTGATGATGTGAACATAAGAGTGGGAGAAACTTTTGCAGGTGTAACAGCACAGGGGCCTCAAATTAAAATTGTAAATAATTCATCTCTGAAAGTTTTAGCTACTATACCCGAAAATTATTTGAACCAGGTAAAAGCCGGTACTGATGTGATTGTGGAAGTTCCGGATATTAACCGCACATTTAATTCCAAAGTGAGCTTTGTCGGTTCGGCCATAGATGTAAATAACCGTGGATTTGTTGTAGAAGCAAAATTACCTCTTGATGCTAATTTAAAACCAAACCAGGTTGCACTGCTTAAAATAAGAGACTACCAGTCAGGTGCAGCATTAGCAGTACCCCTGGCCACTTTACAAAATGATGAGAAAGGGAAATTTGTAATGATAGCTGCAACGCAAAACGGAAAGTTATTTGCCCACAAGCGAATGGTAAATATTGGGTTTTTAAGTGGCGACATGCTGGAAATAAAAACAGGATTACACGTTGGAGATACGCTTATCACACAAGGTTTTCAAAGTTTGTACGACGGGCAATTGATAGCTACTGATTAAAAGCCCCCTCCAAGTCCCGGTTTATCGGTGCAGAAAGGGAATAATAAAAAAAAATGCTGGTAACAAAATAAATTCATTGAAACTCCTTGCCACGCTGGCTTTAAGCGCCTCTCTTTTGGAGTCCCGATGTATCGGGAGGGGTGAGGTCAAAACAACTATATGAGTGCATTAGAAAATTTTACTGATAAATTCAAACAGTTTAAGCCCACAAGCTGGGCAATAAAAAACAAAACATCCATCTACCTGATGATGATCTTTGTTACACTTGCCGGCGTTACCCAGTTTGTAACATTGCCTAAAGAACAATTTCCTGACATTGTAATTCCTACAATTTATGTATCAACGATCTATGTAGGTAACTCTCCAAAAGATATGGAGAATCTTGTAACCAAGCCAATTGAAAAACAAATAAAAGGTATTACAGGTACAAAAATAAATAAGGTAACGAGTACATCTCAGCAGGATTATTCCGCAATTACCGTTGAGTTTGAAACTGATGTTAAAACCGACGTTGCGCTGCAAAAAGTTAAGGATGCGATTGATAAAGCCAAAAAAGATCTGCCCACAGATCTTACACAGGAGCCTACTGCGTTGGAAATTAGCTTTAGTGATTTTCCTGTAATGTATGTAAATCTTAGCGGTGATTATGACCTGGTAAGATTGAAAAAATATGCTGATGATCTTAAAGACAGGCTTGAGGAAATGAAGCAGATAACCCGGGTTGATCTCGTTGGCGCACCGGAAAGAGAGTTCCAGATAAATGTTGATAATTACCGTATGCAGAGTGCTAATGTTACGTTCGATGACATTAGCAACGCCGTAGCCCGTGAGAACCTCGATATCAGCGGAGGCCTGCTGGACGTAGGCTCTATGAAGCGTAACCTTCAATTGAAGGGACAGTTTAAAACCGCGTTTGATATAGAAGAAGTTTTGGTGCGTAACACCAGCGGCGCATCAATTTATTTAAAAGACATTGCCACAATAAAAGATACCATCAGGGAAAGAGAAAGTTATGCCCGCCTGAATGGCAAAAATGTTATCACCTTAAATATCATTAAACGTGCAGGAGAAAATCTGATTGAAACAAGTGATGGAGTAAAGAGTGTGGTAAATGAGCTGAAGAAAAACGAATATCCGCGTAACCTTAATGTTGTAATCACCGGTGATCTAAGCAAACAAACCCGTACATCATTTAACGATCTTGTAAATTCAATTGTAATTGGTTTTATACTGGTGTTGCTTATCCTCATGTTTTTCATGGGTGTAACTAATGCATTCTTTGTGGCGCTCTCTGTTCCGCTAAGTATGTTTATGGCGTTCCTGTTTTTACCGGCCGCAGATATGATTGTAGGTACACATGTTACGCTCAATTTTATTGTTTTGTTTGCCTTGCTTTTTGGGTTGGGAATAATCGTGGATGATGCGATAGTGGTAATTGAAAATACGCACAGGATTTTTGTGACCAGCAAAGGGCGCTTAACATCTTCGAGAAGTGCTATGATGGCTGCCGGGGAAATTTTTATTCCAGTTCTCGCGGGTACTTTAACAACACTTGCTCCGTTTGTACCGTTGCTTTTTTGGCCGGGCTTAATTGGCAAGTTCATGATCTACCTGCCTACGATGCTCATATTTACCTTAAGTGCTTCGCTAATTGTGGCATTTATAATGAACCCGGTTTTTGCTGTTGATTTTATGAATCATGAAGAAGGTAAACCTGAGCCCAAATCTGCAATATTTAGAAGGCCTGTTTTTTGGGTTCTTATCGCTTTTGGGATTTTGTTTGATTTAATCGGCATGGTTAAAAACAGCGGGCCTCAACCCATAATTGTGAACGGCGAAGAGACAATGAGCCCGGGCGGCATGTATCTTTTCTTTGGGAACCTGTTATTGTTTTTTGCCGTCATCGTCGTGTTCAACAGGTATTTATTAAAGGGGTGGATAGATAATTTTCAACACAGGGCTTTGCCATGGATAATGGTTCATTACGAAAATCTTTTGCGATGGGCCTTAAATGGATGGAGGCCTGTACAACTGCTTATAGGTACATTTCTCTTATTCATATTCTCCTTAATATTTTTTGGTATGAGAAAAGTGCCGGTCATCTTTTTTCCGCAAGGAGATCCAAATTATATTTATGTGTATTTAAAATTACCGGTAGGTACCAGTGTTGAATATACGGATTCTGTTACCCGTTCTATTGAAGAAAAAGTGAGGAAAGTTGTTGGCTTGGATAACGGCAAAACAAATCCAATTGTAGAGAGTATGATAACCAATGTAGCCGTAGGTGCCGGTGATCCTCAATCAGGCGACAGAAGCGCCCGGTCAGAGTTAGGCCGGATTCAATTATCTTTTGTAGGCTATGAAAAGCGGCATGGCGTTTCAACAAAACCTTATCTTGACTCAATAAGAACTGTAGTAAAAAATATGCCTGGGGCTGAACTCTCTGTTGACCAGGAGAAAGGAGGGCCACCAACCGAACCTCCCGTAAACATAGAGGTTGCCAGTGAAGAATTTGATGATATGATAAAGACTGCAGTATCGTTGAAAAATTATTTAGACTCTGTAAATATTGCAGGGATAGAAGAATTAAAAATGGATGTTGATCTTACTAATCCTGAGATTGCATTATCTGTAAACAGGGAAAGGGCTTTAAATGCAGGTATAAGCAGCGCCCAGATCGGCTTACAATTACGTACCGCTTTATTTGGAAAAGAAGTTTCTAAAATAAAAGAAGGTGAAGATGAATACAAAATTCAGTTAAGAAATAAAGAGATACAGCGTAGGAGCCTTTCAGATCTTTTGAATATGAATATTGTGTTCAGGGACAATGCAGATGGAGGCAAGCTTAAAAAAGTTCCTATAAGTTCCCTCGTTACCTTTGACCTAACCAGCACCGTAGGAAGTGTAAAACGTAAGAATCAAAAAAGGGTAATCACTTTACGCTCTAATGTACTTACCGGCTATACGCCTACTGACGTAAACCAGCAACTCGGAAATGCCATTGCAGATTTTAGAAACAGACCCGAAACAGTTACGATAAAACAAACAGGGGAAGGAGAGCAGCAGGCAGAAACAGGTGCATTTCTTTTTAAAGCATTGATAATAGCGCTTGCATTAATACTGTTTATTTTGGTATTGCAATTTAATTCGGTAAGTAAATCTGTGATCATTCTTACTGAGATTATCTTTAGTGTGATAGGCGTTTTGCTTGGCTTTGCCATAACCCGTATGGAGGTAAGTGTGGTTATGACGGGTATTGGTATTGTAGGGCTGGCGGGCATTGTAGTAAAAAATGGAATTTTGGTTATTGAATTTGCTGATGAACTCAGAGCCCGTGGCATGAAAACAAAGGACGCGGTTATACAAGCCGGTAAAACACGTATCATTCCTGTATTGTTAACTGCACTTGCCGCTATTCTTGCCTTGATCCCGTTGGCAATAGGCTTCAATATTAATTTTATAAGAATGTTTGCCGAATTAAATCCGCACATCTTCTTTGGCGGAGATAATGCAACTTTCTGGAAACCTTTAAGCTGGACGATCATCTTTGGATTAGCCTTTGCATTTTTTATGACGTTGATTATTGTACCCTCCATGTACCTTATTGCAGAACGTTTACGCCGGCCTATGCGTCGTCAGTATGGTGGCAAGTGGATAAGCATTTTGGGTATTCCTCCACTTACTTTCTTATTTATGCCTTTAATGGCGGTAAGTGCATTTATTCATAACCGTGATGTTAGAAGGCGGCAAAAGAAACTCGGGGATGCAGTTGATAAGAGATGGAAGGGAAGCTGGTTTTAAGGGTTGGCATTGACTAAAAAAATTCATATTGAATATTGCCCGCAATGCAAATAATACAAAGCATACAAAACAGAATCCATGAGATAAGAGGAGAAAGAGTAATGCTCGACAGAGATCTTGCGTCACTGTATGAAACTGAAACCAAAGCACTCAATCTTGCTGTAAAAAGAAATATAAAACGTTTCCCCAAAGACTTTATGTTTCAGCTTACGAAAGAAGAATTTGAAAGTTTAAGGTTTCAAATTGAAACCTTAGAAAAAACCGATCATCCTTTAAGGTTGCAAAATGAAACCTTAAAGACGGGCAGAGGGCAACATATCAAATACCTCCCATATGCTTTTACTGAACAAGGTGTTGCAATGTTAAGCGGCATTTTAAACAGTGATAAAGCAATTAATATGAACATTGTTATTATGAGGGCCTTTGTTGCTATAAGAAGGGTCTTATTACAACAAAATGATTTTAAGACACAGCTTAAAGAGATAAAGGAAAGATTAGGCGAACATGATGTACAGCTTAACCAGATTTATGATGCAATGGAAAACCTGATTGATGAAAAAGCCGCACAAAGAAAATGGGATGACAGGGAAAGAATAGGATTTAAAAAGTAAAAAAATTTTATGAGAACAAATCACGAAATAGATTACAAAATTTACGGTGAAGAGTTACAGTTTGTAGAAATAGAACTTGACCCCAATGAAACAGCCATTGCAGAAAGCGGCAGCTTTTTAATGATGGATAGTGAGATCCAGATGCAAACCATTTTTGGCGATGGAAGCCAGCTGCAGGGCAGTGGTTTATTTGGTAAACTTTTAAGTGCAGGCAAAAGATTGCTCACCGGCGAAAGTTTGTTTATGACAGCGTTTACAAACATAGGTAACGGTAAAAAGAAAGTGAGTTTTGCAGCACCATACACTGGTAAAATCATTCCATTAGATCTTCAATTACTAAATGGAAAAATCATCGCACAAAAAGACGCATTCCTCTGCGCTGCTAAGGGAGTTAGTGTTGGCATTGAGTTCCAGCGAAGACTAGGTACTGGCATTTTTGGAGGTGAAGGATTTATTATGCAAAAGCTCGAGGGTGATGGAATGTGCTTTGTTCATGCCGGCGGGTATGTTGTAGAAAGAGAATTACGTGCCGGGGAAAATTTAAAAATAGATACAGGCTGCGTGGTTGCCTATACCGCCGGAATCGATTTTGACATTGAATTTATAAAAGGTGTAAAAAATTTTATGTTTGGTGGCGAAGGCTTATTCTTCGCCTCACTTACCGGCCCCGGTAAAGTATGGATACAATCCTTACCCATCAGCAGGCTGGCTGGCAGGCTTATGCAGTATGCAAGCGTTAACAGGAAAGAAGAAGGAAGCATTTTAGGTGGCATTGGAAATTTATTAGACGGTAGGGAATAGCAAACTTCCCGGGTAAAACAAGTGTCGTGAAAACAATTTCAGCAGCGTTCACCTGATTGCTTTATTGAACAGATTAAAACATGCGGAACATTATACCTAATACTGCTTTACAGCCATAGGCGCTTCTATCAATTTTAATTTGGTGTTTTGGTTAGCCAGGGGTGGTTATCGGTAAGGTGCTATCACATGAGCCGCTTTAAAGGCAAGATTACCAAGCCTGATGGGTAAATTTTGCAATTGTATAACTACTATCATTACAGTTTTTACTCCATCTTAGATAATTTTGGGTATATCTTGTAATCAACTTCTATAGTATATGAAAACAGTAGCAACAATCATTTTCGCTTTGTGTAGTTTGTACGGAAATTCTCAAACTGTTACTAAATACTATGACGATCATTGGCGTGAGGTACCCGCTGATAAAGCTATCTATTATGCAAAGTTTGTGAAAGACGCCAGTGTGTACCAATGCACAGCTTACTGGAAAGATAACAATGTATTAAGGGGTACAGGCACTTACCCTGACACGACCCTCACTTCACCGGATGGAACGCTGGTAAGGTATGACAGGAAAGGAAACCTGGAAGATTCGATTTCTTACGCAGAGGGTCAAACAGACTTTTCTTATCATTATTATCCTAACGGACAGGTGGCAGTGCATTATCATTTGCCTTATGGTAAGAAGGAAGGCATAACTGAAACTTTTGATGAAAATGGGAAGAAGATAAAGAACTTTATTATGTCGAGGGAAGTTGAATTTAAAGGCGGGGAAGACGCATGGCAAGCTTATCTTAAAAAGAATACGGAGAAAGACCTTACGCTAAAAGGAAGCAGGGGTGGCGTTACGGTTACTGCCGAAGTGGAGTTTATTATAGATGAAGAAGGACAGGTTACAAACCAAAAGATCATCCGCTCATCAGGATATAAAAACGTGGACAAAGACGCCTTACGGGTGATCTCTGAAAGCCCTAAATGGAACCCTGCTATTTCATATAACAAAACGGTAAAGGCAAACAAAGTTCAATCAGTTGTTTATGACATCCCAGCCACAAGGTAATGACCACCCGGGTACAGTGCCCAAAGGAAATAAATTAAAGCCACGATTTAAAAATTTTGTGTTTGCTGATTTTGCATTACGGCAGTCGTGCACTCCAAAAAAATACCAAGCTACAATAACTTGTCTCCATCATTCGGCCTGAGCCGCATCAGAGGCAGGGATAGTAAGCCTGAAATGCGGGTGCGTGGATTTTGCAATCAGGTTTTGTGAAAGCTGCCAGAGACTGAATTACTGCAATGTCAGGAAATAAGAATCTCCAAAAATTCATTCGCTGTAATGATATTTACTCTCGGGAAATCAATTAATTTTGCCTCGTTAAAATGAGAGTCATTTGTAACAAGGTAATCTGCATTGGCCGCTATAGCAGCATCAAAAAATTTATTATCATCGGCGTCGGCGGTTATCATTTTCCACTCGTAATAAACATCAATCAAAACAGAATTTACAGCCTGGCTAATCAGGGAGATAACGTTAAGTGCCACAGACTGAGAAGTTTTTTCTGAAATTTTTTCTTCATATTCCAGGAGTATTGAAGAAGTGAAGACCAAGTCATAGTGCTCATCCAGGTAAGCATCAAATATTGGCCTTAGCCGGCTTTTTTTAGCAATTGCCTGTAACAGGATATTGGTATCTAATACAACCTTCATTTTTTATACGGGGTTCTCAAATGCTCTTTTCCCCATTGCTCATAAGTTTCGGGTGTCCATCCCTTTTCTTTTTCCAGTCTTGCCATCTCCACATCAACATTTTCAGCAAACATTTTCACCACAAACCTTTTTATCTCATCATAAACTTTTTCCGGCATAGGATGCTCAAACAGGCGCAGCATCTCTAATTGCTGCAAGTTTAACCTGGTGGGATTTTGCATTAAATTATCGTGGGGCATATTACATTTTATTTACGTTAACAATAAAAGTAGCAATTGTAAACAAATTTAAGTTTTCCCTGCCGTTAAGCCAAATTAGCTCGCAGTCTAAATCTTCGATGTTACATTTATACCTTTTGTGGCAGAAGTACATACAACCGAACAGCGCAGCTACAATAACTTGTTCCCATCATTCGGCATGAGCCGCCTTAGAGGCAGGGATACTAAGCCTGAAAGTGTTTGATAATGATAGGAGCTTTTCTTTACTTGTCTTGTAGCGTAAATGTTATGGGCTGCTCTCTAAAAGCATTTACTGTTCTTCCGTCTTGAAAGGCAGGTATCCATTTAGGGCCCTTTAAAATTGCATTTATTCCGACTTTGGCCAGCTTTGTACCCTTCATGGTAACTGCTTCTACGTTTCTTATATTTCCATCTTTGCCCACAATAAATTTCAACCGGCAGGTGCCAGACTTATTAGCTTTTATAAGTGCATCCAGGTTTTCCATGAGTTGCTGCTTTATATATTGTGTCCATGCTTTCTCTCCCCCGGGAAATGACGCCTCAACTTCTACTTTTTCAAAAACCACGTCCTTTTCTGTGGTATCACTAAGGGTAGTTTTTTGGCTAAATACTGGCATCGAAATTAAAAGCAGGAAGCAGGCAAGAAGGGTGTTGTGTTTTATCAAAGTTTTGGTTTGCATAAATATTAATAAATTTTGTGGCTGTTAATATTTCCCCATTGCAAAAGTGTACAATAAGTTTTCCTTACATTCAGGATGAGCCGCATCAAAGGCAGACGGACAAGCACTGACATACTCTAGAAAAGATTTATATTATGTCAACCCTTCCAAGGGTTATTTAGTTTGTATAGTAAATGTTACAGGTTGCTCCGCAAATGATTTAACTACTCTTCCATTTTGTTTGGCCGGGATCCATTTTGGTCCGTTAGCGATTGCGTTTGTTGCCACCTCCGCTAATACAGAACCCTTCATGGTTAACGCGTTTATAGCCGAGACACTTCCATCTTTATCTACTATAAATTTTACACGGCAAGTACCTGATTTATTATCGTTAACCAGGTTGTCAATGTTACTTTTTATATGTTTTGTGATATATGTTTGCCAGCCGGCCTCGCCTCCCGGAAATGATGGCGGGATTTCAGTT
>JBDSFG010000268.1:0-9099 GCA_039919615.1 Ginsengibacter sp.
TTAATCCTGAAATAAAAAATCAATCCATTGAGTCCGTTATGGAAAAGCCTTATCCAATAGTTGCTTTTGATACACCGGTAGAGCGTTTAAGTAATTTAATAACAAAAGAAAATGGCGCAGTACTAAGTAAAGATGAAAGTGGCTACTTTCATATTGTTACAAAGTACGATATAATTCAAAGCCTCGCTAAATAGCCATCGTTAATTTACTATCATGCTAAAAGCCTTGTACAATAAGGCTTTCATCCCAACATTTAAAATTTTTATCGGATTTATAAATACCGTTTTACGTGAATATACCTCACTTGTTCTACAGGTATTACCAGGTATAAACTGCTCAATTACGTTTTACACCGTAAATACTCCTTGCAGATAAATGAGCAATAGTGCTCTTCTCTAAGCATGTAACGCGGTATATCTTTGTGGCAGAAGTTGATTGATGTTGCAGTAAACATTAATCTAAAATCCAAATATCCAAATCGAAAAACAAACATCCATGTTTCTAAAAGCCAACTTAATCCAGTATCAGTCAACTTCTACTTTTTTTTATTCGATGCCCGTTTTTAAAATCCGAATCCAGAATCTATGAAAATGAACTGTTATTAACGATGATGCCAAATCCAGCTATGTGGTAACAGTAATGTCCGGTGAAAACTATTGTAAACGAAAACTAATACTTATGCAACAAAACCAAAAGAACTGCTGAAACCCCTGAAACCACAAATAATATTGTGGTAAAATAATTAAGTAATTAAGAAAAGTCTTAGATCTCGTTATTAGTTTTTGAAATTTGAGCTTCTGCATTAAAACCGCAGAAGCTTTTTTTATACCTGGTTTCGGGAACTCACTGAGTGAAGTCCAACATATCCGCGTAGTTTTCACTTTGAACAACACGTAACCTTACTTCTTCTTAATAATATTATTACCCGTGGCACCGTAAATTCGACACTTTTAAAATAGAGCAAATATGCTCTTGTGAGAGGGATAGGCGTGGACTATCTTTGTATTAGAAGTTGATTGATGTTAATTCAACATTGATCTTAAAATATCCAATTATCCCTTAGAAAAATCAGAATCTATCCAGGTTCCAAAAAACCAAAGTAATCCGGTATCGATCAATTTCTGTTTTCTAAATCTGATATCTTTAAAGCCAACAACGCAACATCCTAAAAAAATACCTGTTCATTCACGATGATGCTTTAACCGGCTATGTGAAAAAAATAATTATTCTTGTGAAAAACTCATCCATTGAAAACCGCTGAATAAACCAATTCCGGAAAAACAGTAATACTTGAGTCAGAAAAATCTTAATTATTCTGATTAAAATTAATACTCTGCAACACCCAATGAAACCGACTCACTAATTGTGTTTGTTGGTTAAAAATTTAAGCCTCCGCAACAATTTCCTGCAGAGGCTTTTTTATTTTTATCAATGCTGCAGCTCTTCAATAAATCCTAATAGCTTACACAACAAATAATTTGGATACGAGAATTGCTCTTTACAAGTGTTGGGATTTTTCTCAAATTCATGTACGTTTGCATACATCTTAAATTTATTTTAATGCCATCAAAAACAATTATTGATATATTAGGGAACAAGGCTGAAGACCTGATGAATTATAAATGTAAAGTAGACAAATCTCAAATTACAGTTCCTTCTCCAACACATGTAGATGATATCTGGACATACAGCAACCGCAGCAACCGTGTATTACTGAGCCTGCAGAACTTATTAGATCATGGAAGGTTAGGCGGCTCAGGTTATTGTTCTATTTTTCCTGTGGACCAGGGAATAGAACACAGTGCCGGCGCTTCTTTTGCACCAAATCCAATTTACTTTGATCCTGAAAATATAGTTAAGTTGGCTATTGAGGGTGGTTGCAACGGAGTGGCCTCAACTTTTGGCGTTCTAGGTATTATGAGCCGTAAGTATGCACACAAAATTCCTTTTATTGTAAAAATAAATCACAACGAATTTTTGAGCTATCCCAACAAATATGATCAAACGATGTTTGGCTCCGTTAAAAGTGCATGGAACATGGGAGCAGTTGGTATCGGAGCTACCATTTATTGGGGCAGCGCCGAAAGCACGAGGCAACTTAAAGAAGTAGCTGAAGCTTTTGAGTATGCACATGAATTAGGTATGTGCACTATTTTATGGTGTTACACCAGGAATAATGCTTTTAAAGTTGATGGTGTGGATTATCACACCAGTGCAGACCTTACAGGACAGGCAAATCATTTAGGTGTTACCATTCAGGCAGATATTATAAAACAAAAAATGCCTACTAATAATGGTGGTTATTTAGCCACTAAACACGGTAAAACTTCTAAGCTGGTGTACGAAAATCTTACCACTGATCATCCTATAGATCTTTGCCGTTACCAGGTTTTAAATTGTTATTCCGGCAAAGTGGGGTTAATTAACAGTGGCGGAGAAAGTTTAGGTGAAAGTGATTTGCAGGAAGCCGTTACCACGGCCGTTGTTAATAAAAGGGCAGGAGGCATGGGATTAATAATGGGCAGAAAAGCATTTCAAAAACCTTTTGAAAATGGTGTTGAGTTATTGAATGCAACACAAGATGTTTATTTAGATAAAAGCATAACGGTGGCATAAAGACAAAGTCGAAATTCAAAAGTAAAAAGTAGAAGAGCAGATTTTCCTGCCTCTTTTTTTACTTTTTACTTTTTACTTTTAAATTTATTTATGAAACAAGAAGAAGATTTTGATGCGAATCTTGCCGGTGAAGATGGCGAAGCCGAAGAAACAAAAAGAAGATGGTTTAGGAGAATAAAAAAGAATATCACGACATCTACAAAAGATAAAAAAGAAGCCCCTGACGGACTGTGGACGAAATGTCCAAATTGCAAGCTCACGTGCACTGTTTCAGAATTGAGAGAAAACTTATTTGTGTGCCCCAAATGTGATTATCACCACCGTATAGGAAGTGCTGAATACTTCGATATTATATATGATGAGGATAGTTACATTGAACTGTTTGGCAATATCAGGTCAAAAGATCAATTGGAATTTGTTGATCTGAAGCCATACAAATTGCGCCTGGAAGATGCATACGCTAAAACCAGCATTCATGATTCAATTACAGTTGCCCACGGGAAGGTAAATGACCTGGCCATTGTAATTGCCTGTATGGACTTTGAATTTATTGGAGGAAGTCTTGGCAGCGTAATGGGCGAAAAAATTTCCCGGGCATGTGATTATTGTATTGAGCATAGAGCGCCCTTTATGATAATAAATAAAAGTGGCGGCGCCCGGATGATGGAAAGCGCTTTTTCTTTAATGCAGTTGGCCAAAACATCCGGTAAATTATCACAACTTTCGGATGCTAAAATCCCTTACTTTTCTCTTTGCACTGATCCAACTTTTGGCGGCACTACTGCTTCGTTTGCCATGTTAGGTGATATTATAATGGGTGAGCCTGGGGCTCTCATAGGTTTTGCAGGTCCACGGGTTATTAAGGAAACCATTAAAAAAGATCTGCCTCCGGGTTTCCAAAGGAGTGAGTTTTTGTTAGAGCATGGATTTTTAGATTTCATTGTAAACAGGAAATCTCTAAAAGATAGAATTGGTCAGCTGTTGCTCTTATTTAAAGATTAATAAGCTTAATCTGTTGATTTGCGGCAAACAACTTCCGCATATTTATGTACAAATGGAACTTAGTAACCGGAAAGCATATTATGAATATTTTTTTGAAGCAAAATATATTGCCGGGATGGTGTTAAGCGGCACTGAAATAAAGTCAATCCGTGCTGGCAAAGTGAGCTTCAACGACAGCTACTGTATTTTTGACAAAGGAGAATTATTTGTGAAGAGCCTGCATGTAGCTGAATATACTTTTGGCAATATTCACAATCATGCGCCTATGCAGGAGCGAAAATTATTACTTCAAAAAAAGGAGCTCAAAAAACTTGAAAATAAGATAAAAGAAAAAGGATATACAATAGTTCCATTAAAAATATTTGTTAGTGAAAAAGGGTTTGCAAAAATGGAGATCGGTTTAGGGAAAGGAAAAAAAATCTACGATAAAAGAGAAACTATAAAAGCGAGAGACACAGACCGGGATGTGAAAAGAAAATATGGAATTTAAATTTGCTTCAAAAGCTTCAGAGCCTTACTCAGCATATTAATAATAAGTGTAGGTTTTGATGAGAATATCCCCATTGTCGGACGTAATTCTCTCACTGCTAATTCTGTTTTTGCTGTCAAAAGTGTAAGTATGTTTTGCAATTGCAGTAACACCACCGGATGTATAGGTAGTCGTCTTGATTAAATTTTTGTTTTGATAAAAATAAAATTGACCTATCATAGCACTATTTATAAGATTGTTATAAAAAGTATAGGTTGTAATCCCGCTGTTATTACTATCTGAAATAACATTCCCGTTTGTATCATAATTATAGTAATCAGTGTCAAATAATAGCGCACCTGTTACAGTAGAATAATCATAGATTTTCCTTTTGAGAAGTTGTTTTAGTGAATTGTAAATATATTTTTCAGTGGTGGTATCTGTGCCATTATGTTGTAATGTACTATCTACCATTAATGAGCTATTAATAAAAAAACTTTCTTGTATGGATATTAGATTTGAATTATATATATCCAAAGTATAGCTGCTATTGCCATTGTATTGATAAATAAATTTATCACCGGGGGATGCTGCCGATGTCAGGCTTATTATTCTATTATTTGCATCATAACTTAAGTTATAAGTAATAACTGAATTTCCGTAAAATGAAGAGGTAATATCCTCAGTGTATGTTTTTACTCTAACTGAAACAGGACGGGTGTCTGCATCAGGGTTAAATTCTTTTTGACATGAGGAAAAGAAAATAACAAAACCCAGCGCCATAAAAATAGCTATTACGCCTCGCATAAAAAGTATTGAAATAAAAGTTGTTGATTAAAAAAAACTAAGTTAAGGTTAGTAGGGTTTTTTATTAGCATAATAAAAATATTCGTTTTACTTCGATATTTCAAAACCAATTTAATATCCTTCTAACATTCACTTAAGCCAAGAGGAACATTTATAGCAAGGCCACCATCAGAAGTTTCTTTGTATTTACTATTCATGTCCATTGCTGTATCCCACATGGTTTTTACAACCTCATCAAGACTTACTATGGCATAATCAGGGGAACTCTGCAATGCAAGCTGGCTGGCTGTTATAGCTTTTATGGCTCCCATGGTATTTCTTTCTATACAGGGTATTTGTACCAGGCCTGCAACAGGGTCGCACGTCATACCAAGGTGATGTTCCATGGCAATTTCTGCCGCCATTAATGCCTGTTTTTGTGAGCCTCCCAAACACTCAGTTAAAGCCGCTGCCGCCATGGAAGAAGAAACACCAATTTCTGCCTGGCAGCCTCCCATTGCAGCAGAAATTGTTGCACCTTTTTTAAATATACTTCCTACCTCTGCGGCGGTAAGTAAAAACTGAATAATCCTATCATCGTCATTTTTCCGAGAAATATCACGATAACTATCGGGACAAAAAATTGTATAGTAAGCCAACACGGCTGGTACAACTCCGGCAGCTCCATTAGTTGGGGCAGTAACCACTCTGCCAAAAGAAGCATTCTCTTCATTTACTGCAAGGGCAAAACAACTTACCCAATCTAAAATGTATTTAAAGTCATTACCACCAAGGGCCACAGCGTTTGCCCATGATACATAATCAGTATACTCTTTTCCATTCATGAGTTTTTTATTAAGATTTGCAGCCCTTCGGTTTACGTTTAAACCGCCGGGTAAAATGCCATTCGTATGTATGCCGCTGTAAATAGATTCTTTCATTGTCCGCCAGATATTCAACAATCCTTGCCTGGTTTCATTTTCACTTCTCCATGCATTTTCATTTTCCATTACTACTTCACTAATATTTAACCCTGTTTTCATACACCAATGCAAAAGATCACCCGCATCATTTATAGGAAATGGTAAAACAATTTGAGAAGATTTATTGTTATCATCTTCCCAACTTTCCGGGTTAGCCGCATCAGGTTCTTTTTTTATAAAGCCGCCACCTATTGAATAATATGTTTCTGCAAAATGATCGCCATTATTTAAGGCTACCAGAAAGGTTAGTGCGTTTGAATGGTATGGAAGTGTTTCTGTAAATAGAAATTCTATGTCTTCGCCTGGGATAAAATCAATCTCATGTTTTCCGTTTAATATTATTTTTTCCCTTGCTTTAATATTACTGATCTTAGCGCCGATTTTATGTACATCAAATGTTTGCGGATCATCACCGCTTAATCCTAATTGCAAGGCAATATCAGTTCCATGGCCAATGCCTGTTTTTGCCAGGGAACCGTATAATAGAATCTCTATGCTCTTAACCTGCTCCAGCATATTCTTATTTTCAAGGGATTGCACGAAAATATTTGCAGCACGCCATGGCCCTAGCGTGTGGCTGCTTGACGGGCCAACACCTATCTTAAACATATCAAAAACTGAAATAGCTTCGTGCCTCAAAAGAGAATATATTAATCGATAAAATTACACAAAAGCTGGCAGCAGATATTACTAACTAAAAAGGCTTTGATGGAATAACATCAAAGCCTTTTATAATAATTTATTTGCGTCAGCCAATATCTATAAGTTCAATATCAAAAATTAAAATGGAATTAGCAGGAATAACTACTACCCCAGCACTATTTCTTTTGTCAATGTTTCCATAACCTAGTGTTGGCGGAATATACAGGGTAATTTTACCCCCCTTGCTAATCAAAGGCATGCCTTTTTGCCACCCGGTTATTACCTGTCCTAATTGAAAGTCAACGGCGCTTGCACCTGTATCATCAAACACAGAACCATTAGTTAGTTTACCAATATATTTCACTCTTAAGGTAGAACACAAATTAACGATTGCCGGCCCGGTGCCCTGATTAGTTATTGTGTAAAAAAATCCGGTTGGATGCTGAGTGGCTGTAATATTATTGCTTGTAAGATAACTTTGTACTGCGCTAACTTCTGCAGCAGGAGCAGTAATTATAGAATCGGGATAATTACATTGGTTTTGATTCTTATCTGCTTTTATACATCCTGCAAGCAGGCACATTAATATTCCTGAGTTCCATACTAATTTTCTCATTTGTTTTTTTTGCAAAATAACCGATTTATAGATTTGATAGTATACTTATTTCTTGTCTTGTTTGTATTTTAACTCTTTATATAATTGTTCATTTTGTTCCCACTTAAATTTCATGCGGAATAGTGCAAAAAAAACGGCAATACCCAAAACTCCAAATAAGATCACCGTAACCTGCGAACCTGAAATAAAAATCATTTGCTTGTACCAGTCATGAAAAATAACACTTAATAAAATTGGTAAAGCAAAAACCAAACCCAGGGGAAGGCCTATTAAAAGCTGATAAAAAAAGCGCTTTTGTTTATCCCTGTTTCGGTGCCAATAGTCTATAAATAGTTTTTCCTGGTCAGTAATCATTTTGGCAAAAATACGGGATAGTATAAAAAGATCACCGGTGACTGGGTTGCCCGTGTTTTAAAAGAAGATCGCTCTTTCTGCTAAACCTTGCCTGGTTCCCAGTAAGGGCTTAAGCGGATAAAAAAAATAAGGCAAAAGCTATTTTAATAATGGAGAAAAATTTTTGATAAAATAAAGTAATACGAATAATATTAAACACAATAGAATTTTGATGTAACCGATAATGTTTAAACAAACATAGTTTTGTAAAAAAATAAATATGGATTTTTTAAAAAAATTACAAATCGAAGCTGAAAATTGCGGGGTGTCAACCGGGAGTATCTGGGTACCATCAAAGGCCGAAAAAGTAGAATCATTTTCACCGGTAGATGGAAAATTAATCGCATCAGTAAAGCCAGTTGATGAGGGAACCTATGAGGCAGTTTTACAAAAGGCAGAAGAAGCATTTTTAAGATGGCGTCTCTGGCCTGCTCCTAAAAGAGGTGACATTGTAAGGCAAATTGGTGATGCATTGCGGGAAAACAAATTGCATCTTGGCAAATTAGTAAGCTACGAAATGGGCAAAAGTTTGCAGGAGGGTTTAGGTGAAGTTCAGGAAATGATTGACATTTGTGATTTTGCAGCAGGCTTATCAAGACAATTATATGGCCTTACAATGCACAGCGAACGCCCGGGCCACAGAATGTACGAACAGTATCATCCGCTTGGTATTGTAGCGATAATTTCTGCATTCAATTTTCCGGTTGCCGTATGGAGTTGGAACAGTATGCTGGCGATAGTTTGCGGGGATGTATGTGTTTGGAAGCCCTCTGAAAAAACACCTTTATGCGCTGTTGCCTGTCAATATATAATTGCGAATGTTTTTAAAAAGAACGAGGTACCTGAAGGGGTTATAAGCTTAATTGTTGGTGATAAAAAAGTGGGCGAATGGCTGAGTAATGATAAAAGAATTTCTTTATTATCCGCAACAGGTTCCACAAAAATGGGCAAGGCCGTTAGCGCCGCTGTTGGTGCAAGGTTGGGTAAAAGCTTGTTAGAGCTTGGAGGTAATAACGCCATAATAATTTCCAGCGAAGCTGATCTTGATATGGCGTTGATTGGCTGTTTATTTGGTGCCGCCGGAACCGCCGGCCAGCGTTGCACCACTACCCGGCGGCTGATTATTCATGAAGATGTTTACGAAATATTTAAAGAGAAACTGGCGGAGGCTTACGGGCAGTTGAAAATTGGCGATCCTCTTAATGAACACCACCATGTTGGCCCGTTAATAGACAAGGAAGCAGTTAAGATGTATCTCGAAGCGATTGAAAAGTGCAAACTACAGGGAGGTAAATTTATTGTAGAAGGCGGTGAACTTACAGGGGAAGGTTATGAAAGCGGCTGTTATGTAAAACCCTGCATAGCAGAAGTAAGTAATGATCTTGAAATTGTTCAGCATGAAACTTTTGCACCGATCTTATATATCATTAAATATAAAACACTCGCTGAAGCTATTGCGCTTCAAAACAATGTACCACAGGGATTATCAAGCGCTATTTTTACGCTGAATATGAGAGAAGCCGAACAATTTCTTTCGCATGCCGGAAGTGATTGTGGTATTGCCAATGTAAACATTGGAACCTCCGGAGCCG
>JBDSFG010000278.1:0-20632 GCA_039919615.1 Ginsengibacter sp.
AAAAAAGAATCCTGAACCTGCTTATAAAGTTGCTTACATGTCAAAAGAAATTGTGCCGGGAGACGAAACAATCAATTACGCAGACATTGCAGCTACAAGGCTTTCAGGGATGGCAAGAGACGAAAAAGCGTTTGAAAAATATATAAAGGAGAATGGGCTTATAAAAGTGTCGCCCCCCAATATTATTAAAGAGAATGATTATATACTCGGTGGATTGCAGAATGCAAGAGACATAATCAAATGGGCATTCGAGGCAAAAGAAGGCGAAGTCTCAGGACCTTTTAGTTTAAAAGACCAGTTTGTAGTTGCGGTTGTTTCTAAAAAAGTGCCAGAAGGTATTCCCGATGCCAAAACAGCCCGACCTATGGTTGAAACAATAATTCGTAATAAAAAGAAGGCACAGGAAATTTTAAAAAAATTTAATAATCCTTCTACTTTAGAAGGTGTTGCAGCCATTTATAAAAAGAGTATTTTAAATACAGGTTTCGATTCAACCTTAACCTTTAATGCACTTATAATTAATGGTGTGGGAAATGAACCTAAGGTCGCAGGCGCATCCTTTAATAAAGAATATCAGAAGAAAGTCTCCCCGCCAATTGAGGGCAATACCGGGGTGTTTGTAATTAAAGTGAACAATATTAGTTCCAAACCTGCTGATCCGCAAGGCGTAATTAGTCAAATGAAATCTGCCAAAATGATGGAATTGATACAGGGCGGGCAGCAAAGGCAGGGTGCATTAGGCAGTTCTTTTAATGCGTTGAAAAAGATGGCTGATATAAAAGATAAAAGAAGTAAATTTTTCTAACATTATTTTTAGTAAATAAAGGCCACCTGCTTGCGGGTGGTTTTTAGTTTTTATAATTAGCGTTTAAGTCTTTAAACAACTTGGATATAGCACTAACTTTGCGAATATAAAATTTAAATTATGGAAGACGTGATTACTAATAAAGTAGCTGGGAGCGGATTAATTACACTTGACCTCGAAAAATATTATCCTAAACAAGAGACTGCCATCTTTGATCTGAAAGAGTATTTATTTATGGGTTTAATTATCAAAGAAAAAGATTTCAGGGAAGCATTAAAAAATACAGAGTGGAGCATTTATAAAAATAAAAATGTTTATATCACATGTACTACAGATGCAATAATTCCGATGTGGGCAAACATGCTCGTAACATCATACCTGCAGCCAGTGGCGGTTAATGTAATGTACGGCGATGAAAATTTTTTGCATAAAAGTCTTTTTCTGAAAAATCTTTCTCAAATAAATCTCAAAGATTTTACAGATAAAAGAGTAGTTATAAAAGGTTGTGGAGATAAAGTAATACCTGAAGCGGTTTATGTCGAAATTACTAAGCTGTTAACACCTGTAGTTAAAAGTATAATGTATGGAGAGCCTTGCAGTACCGTGCCTATTTATAAAAAACAAAATCCTAACGCATAATTCTTTAGATTAGAACCACCCCTTTCTTTTAAACATTGTCAACATCCAGATAGGGATAACCAGCATAATACTTACAGCAATAAAAAACCCATACTCATTATGCAGCCACGGTATTTTATCAAAGTTCATCCCAAAAATTCCTCCGACAACGGTGGCGGGGGCAAGCAGGCATGTAACTATAGCCATAACCTTCATCACTTCATTCATCTTTAAATTTACATTGCTAAGGTACAGATCCTGCAGGTTGATCATCATATCACGATAGTTCTCTGCCAAATCATTTGCCTGCACAATATGATCATAAATATCTTTAAAATATTTACTGGTTATTTCTTCTATGAGGCTGTTTTCACTTCGTAAAATACCATTAACTAATTCACGTACAGGTGAAATATTTCTTTTTAAAACGATCATTTCCTTGCGCAGCATATTTATTTTAGAAAGCGTTCTGGTGTCTGCATACCTGGTAATATCTTCTTCAAGAATTTCAATTTTCTCTCCCAGTTTTTCCATAACTACGAAATAATTATCTACTATCATATCTATCAATGAATAGAACAAATAGTCAGCACCACTTTGTCTTATTTTGCTGCCGGCAATCTTTATTTTCTCTCTCAAAGGATTAAACACATCCTTTGTTTCATCTTCCTGAAAACTTATAACAAAATTTTTTCCCAGAACAATACTTATCTGTTCAGTTTCCACTGAGTTATCTTCTGCATTAAAATAAAGCATGTTCAACAGGCAAAAAAGCAAGCCATTTAATTCATCCATTTTAGGCCTTTGCCCAAAACTTAATATGTCTTCTGCAATTAAGGGGTGTATGCCAAAATGATTGCAAACATCTTCCACATCATTTTTACGCAGCCCATCAATATTAATCCAGCTTACACTGCCGGATTCAAGGTAAGGATAACAGTTTGTCACCAGGGATGCTTCCTGTTCCTTTACTTCTTTAGCACTATAATCGTAAACGAATATTTTAATATTATCCGGTTCTTTTCTTGATGCCGGTATAGTAGGATTAACCTGCAACAGCTTTTTGGTTCTAATTAAATCAAGCGGATACTTTAATAAATTTAAATATCTCGCTTGTCTTAAATTCTGGAGCATGTGTTATGAGCAATTTTTGAGCAATGAAAATTACGATGAAAACAGCAACGTTTCGTTTTCTAAAAAACGGCTGTGTACAAATTATATTATAAAATTGAATTTATAAATTTTATTGATGATTGGATTTGTAAAAGATTACTGAAATAAATAAGAAAAAGAATTAACCGATTGGCCAATTCAATTATTGATGTACTTTACTCTCCACCTTTATTTTCTTCACATCATCAAAGTAACGATGAAGGGCGCTTTGAAGGCCCGGGAGTAAGTTTCCATTCAAACTTTTGAGTGTACTATTTTTTGGACGAGCCGCTTTCCAGCCCATCAAATCACTATTCCGTAAAATTATTTTGTCAACATCAAGTTGAGCTTTTTCAGCAACAGCAATTGCTAATTGTGCCCACGATATTTTTCCGTTGTTGGTCAAATGCCAGATGCCTTTTTCATTATCAATAAGCAGATCCAGGGCAGCATTTATCAGGTCTGGTATATAAGTTGGAGAAATAAAAATATCATCGGCTGCAATAAATTCTTTATTGGCAGACAGTGTTTCAATCACTAGATTTATGAAATTATATTTATCCCATGGGCCAAAGAAAGAACTTGTTCGTATTATCATAGCTTGCGGGTAGGCTCGTAAAACAAACTGTTCAGCCTGCGCCTTGCTTTTACCATATATATTAAGTGGATTTGCCCGATCGTTTTCATAATATGGGCTTTCTTTATTTCCGTCAAAAACCAGGTCTGATGAAAAGGTTAAAAATTGTATACCCGCTTTTTTGCAGGCAATGGCCAGCAGTTCAGGAGCATACGTGTTTATGTCAAAACATGTTTTAGTGTCAGTTTCCGCTTCGTCAACTTTTACATAGCCGGCAGTATTTATTATGGCCCACGGATGATACATCCTTATCACATTTTCAATTTGTTCCGCGTTGGTAATATCTGCCTCTTCCCTCCCTATCAGGCGATATGACAGCACCCTTTGCCTGCAGATTTGCGCAAAGGCTTTTCCAAGCGTACCGGTTTTTCCTGTAATTAAAATAGGCTGACCTTTATTGTCATCTGGATATACATGAATAACTGGGTTTTGCTTTTTAAAAATGGAGAACCGGGTTTCTCTTTGCCACCAACCTTTATCATTTAATACGGGATGAAAGTATGGTTGTTCTGCTTTAATAGATTTTAGGAGTTCAGCAAGGGCAGTAGCTCTTAAAAACCCGGATCTGATATCGAAAACACCTGCCTCATATTCCATTTTTGTTGAGGTGAGCAAGCGGTCCCAGCCAAAGCTTCCTAATAAAGACCAAGCTGTTACGGCCTTGATATCAATACCCTCTATTACAAGATCTCTGCAGATATTCCATATTTGCCAAAGCCATTTTAACTGTTCTTCTCTTGTACTGTTCAATTGCGCTTCAGTTATAGCAATAGGTAAACCAAATCTCTCCCAGGCTTCTTTTATTAAAACTTTAAGACCAAAAGGATTATTATGGTTAACCCTTATAGCTTCTACATCAGCATATGCCTGAATTTCGTTTCCACCGTGTGTGCATGTTGGGTATTTTTTTATGTCTTCATCCAGATACCGTTCAGAAGTTATGTAATAGTTAAAACCCATAATATCGGGAACACAAGGATTGTCTAAAAAGAATTGCAGCGACTTTTCGTTTATTCCCAGCCGTGAAAAATATTTCCACATCTGGTGCTCCGGATTTACTTTACCACATAATAAATCAAAAGTTAACCAGCGTCTTTCATTCTCAAAATTCGCCTGGAACTGCAGGTAAGGGGTGCTGTAGGTTTTGCCAAGATCCTCGGTTTGTACTAATTTGGCATTGGGGTTAATTGTTTTTATAGCCCTCATCGAAAGTACTATAGCCTTCATCTGCGTAAGGAGCATCTTAGCGAAACTAATATCATTTGTATGGTGTGGATACCATAACCCATAAATTCCGCTAAAACGTGCTGTTGTCAAGGGTTCATTCACCGGGGAATAATATTCAATCCAGGGAAATTTAGCAGCCACTTTTAAAGCATATTCTGCAAGGCCAGTAGCAAAATCCTCGTGTAAGAGACTAGTATAAAAGGGACCACTACCGTGATGAACAAGGCCAACTATTGCGCTTATGCCTTTAGTTTGCAGGAAGTTTAATTGCTTTTCAGTCCGGCCCCAATCTATTTCTCCATCAATAAGTGGCCGATGATATTCCCATAAAACCGGGTAGCGAAGTGTCTTGATACCCAGGTCGGCGATTTTATCTAAATCATCTTCACGTGCGTAGTGCCCCGCAAACCGAAGCTGATCTTTATATTCATCTTTGATCCTGTTTATCGTACACTCTATACCACCCCAGAGCTCAGGATTGCAGTTGTGAAATTTTTTGTCCATTAAGATGAATTTCAGACTGGCGTTGCAATAATTTTTTAAATAGCGTTAATGATTGAGCCACTACCTGATCCATATTATAATATTTATAAGTGGCCAGGCGGCCAACGAACCAGGTGTTTGTCATTGCTGAAGCCAGTTGCTGATATTTTTTGTAAGTTTCAGCATTTTCAGGTCTCGGCACGGGATAGTATGGATCACCTTCACCTTTTGGATACTCGTATACAATTGTAGTTTTAGGATGCTTTTGCCCTGTCAGGTATTTAAAATCAGTTATCCTGGTATAAGGGTGTTCATTTGGAAAGTTGATTGTACCAGTGGCCTGAAATTTTTCTGCTTCTACGGTTTCAAATTTAAACTCAAGGGAACGATAAGGTAATACACCATAGCAATAATTAAAATAACTATCTATTGGCCCGGTATAAATCATATTCTTATACGGAATTGAATCAACAACCTCCTTGTAATCAGTATTTGTCATCACTTTAATATTAGGATGCGATAACATTTTTTCAAACATTTTTGCGTATCCATGCAATGGCATTGCCTGGTATGTATCAGTAAAATAACGGTCATCTTTATTAGTCCTGGTGGGAACCCGGGCCGTAACAGATGCGTCCAGTTCAGCAGGGGAAAGATCCCATTGTTTAATAGTATATCCTTTAAAAAACTTTTCATAAAGCTCCCGTCCTACTTTGCTTACAACAACATCTTCTGAAGTAATTACTCTGTCTAATTTTTCTGCCTTCGATTTAAAAAAGGCTTCAACCTCATCAGAGTTTAAATTAAGCCCATACATTTTATTTATGGTGTTTAAGTTAATGGGTATTGGTAATAACTGCCCATCAACACTTGCTAACACCCGGTGCTCATAGGGCCTCCAGGATGTAAACAGGCTCAGGTAATCAAATACCTCTCTGGAGTTTGTATGAAATATATGGGGTCCATACTTATGTACCAGGATGCCATCATTATTATAAAAATCAAAGGCATTTCCTCCTATATGATTTCTTTTATCTACAATTAAAATTTTTTTATTAGCCTTAACAGCTAATCTCTCGGCAAGAACGCTGCCGGCAAAACCTGCGCCTACTATTAAATAATCAAACATATTCTTCCTCGTTTAGTGGAGTGAATAAACTTTTTTTTTCTTTCATTGTCTTTTCAATTAAATGTACCATTTCAAGCCACGTTTTGTCCCAGGAAATGTCGGCCAGAAAATTGTCAACAGATTTTAGCCAATCTTCTTTATTTGTTTTATCTAATTCCTTATCCGCAACTTTTATAAACTCATCTGCATTATCTGCAATATGAACAAGATTATTAATTGCATAGGGGTTTACGACATCGGTGATCGACGAAGATATGACCGGTTTTCCAGCTGCAAGATATTCCGGTGTTTTTGTGGGACTTATATATTTAGTAGACTCATTTAGAAGAAAAGGAATAATTGCTATATCCCAGTCACCGAGATATTCTGGTAATTCATCATAGGTTTTTCCGCCCAGGTAGTGAATATTATTGAGCCGTGGAAGGCTGTTTTCATTAATTTTCACTACAGGTCCAATGATAATAAAACTCCACTCATGCCTGCGTTCAGCAACAATTCTCAATAATTCAAGATCAAATCTTTCATCAATAACTCCATAAAAACCGAACCTTGGGCCGGAGATAACGGCTTGATCCGGAGGAGCCACGGTATTATTTCGGGCTTTAAGAAAATGCTTTTTATCTATACTACTTGGGAAAGGAAAGATGTTATTATGAGAACTTTTCTTTGCATTAAATAAACTATGGCCACCAGTAAAAACAATATCTGCTTTTTGGAACAGGTTATTTTCAAGTTTTTTTAAGGAAGGAGGAGCAAAATTAAAAGCGGATAACTCGTCCATGCAATCGTAAACGATAAATTCAGGATTAAGATGGTTGCTGATTGACAAAGCCATAGGCGTATAATACCAAAAAATGTAATTGACTATTTTATAATCTTCAAGCAATTGGCTAAGGTGATGTTGTTGGGACGTAATCTTTTCTTCTTCTGAAAGGTTATAGTGCAGGTGTGGCACAACAATCCAAATATTGTTTGCTATCAGCGATACTTCAAAGTGGCTTGTCTGCTCATCTTGATATATAGGTTCTTCAATATAAAAAATTCGATAGGTTTTAGAAAACCGGCTTAGCAAGTGTTGAGGCCTTTGGTAAACAAAATTCCATCTCAAATGAGAGAAACAAATCAAATCCATGTGTAATAAATGTTTAATGCTTTTGTTGAATAGATGCTTTAATACTATTTATGTGCCAGCTGGTTTTAACTATTGGCTGCTTTTAACTCACCATATTTAAGGCAGGCCATTCGTGTAAAAAAATCCTCAATTACTTCTTGCTATATATAGTTTATTTCAACAAACAGGAAAAGAAAGGGCGCCTGACTTTTAACGGAAATTTATTGTTTAGCAAAGCCAGGCCTTTAATTTTTTGCATTTTGGATAATATTAAGAGTACTATTAATAATATAGAGTTTTTAAAAACATTTTGTAGATTACTGATAAATTTTTAAATGAGCCGGACAATATTTTTAGTAGTTGCATTGCTTGCCGGGGCGTTATTGCCAATACAGGCGGCTTTGAATTCGAAAATGGGCAAATCAATAAATAATCCGATTGCTGCCGCTTTTATTTCATTTGCGGTCGGAACTCTTGCTCTTTTCTTTTACTTATTAATCACAAGGCAAGCCTTTCATTTTTCAACGGCATACAAACAGGCTCCATGGTACGCGTGGTTTGCCGGTATATTAGGTACTTTTTATGTTGTAGCTTCCATTATTATTTTACCCCGTTTGGGAGTTGCCTTAGCCTTTAGTCTTGTAGTTTTCGGGCAATTGCTTATTTCTCTGCTTATGGATCATTTTGGTTTATTAGGCGTCGAGATCAGAACAATTAATTTTTACAGGATATTAGGAGTACTTTTTCTTATAGCCGGAGTAATATTAATCAGAAAATTTTAATGTCTCACGCCTTTCGCAGGCCTTCGGCCTTTGCATAAAGTAACACTATAACTCCTTCAGGCGAAAATTTTTATATTCAATTTTCATAGGCGGGCCTACATGTACCTGAACCCCAAGACGTCCCGAAAACTTACGATACATGGTATCATTATCAGTAACATCGCTTATTAAAACGTTATTAATATAATGCAGCAGCCGGTTGCCTTTAACTATCAGATGGCACTCATTCCAGTCCTCAATTTTGATATGGCTTTTTAAGGAGTCAGTATTTCCAAATGAGCCTGTTACCATAGTTTTTGTCCAGGCATTATTTTTAATATTATCCTTTAAAGGTGTTGAATTTTCGGAGGAATTGATAGTTACTTTTTGTCCAGGATATGCAAGTGTTGTTCTTCCCCTTTCTTCGTAGTTTTGTCCTGTATAACGATTTTGCCCATCAATATCTGCCTGGTAACCACGCATAGCAAAAGGAAGCGAATCAATCAATACACTCCTGTAATTAATGCCGCTGTTGCCGGAAGATGAAATACGATAATCAACCTTTAGATCAAAGTCCCGGGTGATGAGATCTTTTTTAATAATAAAGGAATTCCTTTTTAGCAGTGTGGACGATGTTATTTCTCCAACTAAAACACTGTTTTCAATCCGCCAGTAAACGGGGTCATATTGCCATCCCTCAAGAGTTTTTCCGTCAAAAATTAAACGGTATCCATTTTTATCAATTGATTTTGTGCCTTTTGAGGAAGAGCAGGAAAATACTAACGATATTGTAACAAGTAAAAGCACCAGCTTTAAAAAAACAGACGAAAATAAAACGTTAATTTTTGATATAAAAAAACTATGTGACTGAAAGCCTGGAGGGGTATTCTTATATAACAGCGTTGCTATTGTAAAGCTATCGGTTCGCATGTTAGTTATTATAGAAAACAAGGCGCAATAGGATGGTTATTTACTAACTATTTAACCCCCTCTTACCTTCATATCTATTATATATATTGCTTCTGATGCGGTAATAAATAATTTGTTTTTGTGCTTCCCCCCAAAGGTAACATTTGCCGTCCACCGGGCAGGAATGGAAATATGTTCGATTTGCTCTCCCCTCATATTGTAAACGGTTACGCCGTTTCCAGTTAGATAAATATTGCTTTTATTATCAATAGTCATACCATCGGAACCCTGATTAACAAAGAGCTGCCTTTCCATCAATGTGCCGTCTGATGCTATGGTATATCTGTAGGTCTTTTTATCTCCTATGTCCCCTACATACAAATATTTACCATCCTGAGTTCCGATTATTCCGTTAGGACTAACCAGGGTACTATCAACTATTACGGCTTCTTTCCCTTTTTGCAGATAATACACATTTTGCTTTTTTAATTCCGGAGACTTTCTCATCCAATAGTCACGTTGATAATAAGGATCAGTGAAATAAATGTTTTCCTTTGGGATGAATCCACAGATCATTCGGGCCGTTAAAATGAAGCCCCTGAAAATCTTTTAATAACACTGTTACTTTACCTGCTTTATTAATACTCCATAATTGATTATACCCATCAGCACAAGTAATAAGGTTACCCCTTTTATCAAAATATAAACCATTTGAACGCCCGGCACTGTCTAAAAAAACAGACAACTTGCCATCTTTTCCATACTTCCATATTTTATTATTTGGCTGATCAGTAAAAAATACATTTCCCTTTTTATCACTTGCGGGGCCCTCGGTAAAACTAAATTGCTTTGCTATGAGTTTAGGAATAGCGCCATCTGCTATAACAAAGCCTAAATGCCCCGGATGTGATGTATCAATCTTAATTTGTGCATCAGATTGTTTAATAAAGCAGGTTAAAACAATTAGGAGGCATATTTTTTTAATCATATTAGTTTTACAAATATGCCAGGAATGGGTATTTTTTTAAGTTGTGTGCTGATTGAAGAGGCAAGTGGGGTGCGACTTTTGAATAGATAGTTCTCATTGTCAAAAAATGTCAAAAATATTTGGTACGTATGAAGCTAAGGGTTATCGCGTGAAGTGATGATAAATTTATTTCACAATAATTTCCCACTATTCTATGCTCTTTTGCCTTCTTTATTTACAATAAAATGCATTGGATGCAGAGCAGCGTGTTTGGTCTGTACGCCTCGGGAGTTACAATTTCCGAGTGCCCAATAAATGATCACAAATACGAGAATTGTGCTAAGGCATCCTCCGCCAAGTTTTTTTGCTCCCCATCCGGCTATTATTGTTCTCAAAAAATTATTCATATGCAAACTTTTTAGTACTCTCGTATAATAATCGTGCCAATGGATAAAGAATTACAATGTAATGTTATTTACAATGAATTTTTGCTAACCCCAACCTGAGCTGTGATATTATGGTTAATGTTCTATTTGAGGGTTTCAATAAATAATTCACTCAAATCAATTTGTTCAAGATAAGGCTTAATGAAGTCAACATTACTAAAACTTCTTAATTTTTTTAATGTATTACGTTCAATATGAAAATATAATTCAACATAAAAGCTATCCAGTTGAAATAAAATAATGCAGTAATCACTATCTGCTCTGTCTGATATATGAACACCAGATTTGTATAAAACTTCAAATTGTTCTGCCTGGTCAAGGTGATTATATTCATAAAGTGTCATTCTGAGTAAATTTTATCTTTTTAATAATTTCGTTAGCCTTAAACAGTTTTTCCGTCTTTATGTAAAAGGGCATTAAGTTCAATAATCCCGGAATGGAAAATAAATAGTTTTATAAAAGAGCTTTGGATATCCTGCTAAAGGCTAGGTTTTAATTTGATATTGGAGGGCTATAGCGAAAGTGGTTAGAAAAATAACCAAATATCCCACGTAAGTATTATGGTGTCCAAAGGATGAAAACTAATTTAAAACTAAAGGAGTATATTAGAAATTCAGAGGAATGATTGATAAAAATTTTTCGTAATACTGAAGGTGGGTGCAATATACAAATTCAATTTAAAAAATTCAAGGATTGTGACGGTTATTTACAATAATTGATTTTGAGGTAAATTAAAAATCGTCTTGTAAATGGTTTAATAGGTAAAGCTAAAGATAATGAACCTTATTTTATAATCTAATGATGGTAATTCCATTCTTATTAAGTTTAATGAAGAGTCTTCTTTAAAAGATTGTTAATAAAAAAATATACAAACGGATAAACCAGGATAAACGAAATAACTCGTAATGCTATAACTCATTAATGTAATTTTGCAGCCTTAGAAGATAATATGGAAATTTATACAGAACCTTTGGTAGCACATAAAAGATTAGCGACTTTACAAGTAAAGGTTGGAGATCTTTTATTGGGAAATTTTAATTCCATAAGGATACAAACAATGACAACTACTGATACAATGGATACCGTTGCAACAGTAGACCAAAGTATCCGCTGTATTGAGGCTGGTTCAGAGCTGATTCGTATCACAGCACCGAGTAAAAGGGAAGCAGAAAACTTGCTTAATATTAAAAAAGAACTACGTAAAAGAGGTTACAATACACCCATCGTAGCTGATATTCATTTTACACCAAACGCTGCAGAGATTGCTGCAAGAATTGTGGAGAAAGTTAGGATAAACCCCGGTAACTATGTAGATAAAAAAAAGTTTGAATTGCTTGAATATTCTAATGAAGAATATATTGAAGAAATTGAACGTATCAGGGAACGCTTCACACCACTTGTAAAAATTTGCAAACAATATGGAACAGCCATGCGTATTGGTACAAACCATGGTTCGCTAAGCGATCGGATTATGAGCAGGTATGGCGATACGCCGATTGGTATGGTAGAGAGTGCTATGGAATTTTTACGTATCGCAGAAAGTGAAAATTATTTAAACATAGTGCTCAGTATGAAGAGCAGTAACCCCAAAGTGATGATACAGGCTTACCGCTTGCTTGTACAAAATATGAAAGAAGAATTAGGTCATTGCTATCCTTTACACCTCGGCGTTACTGAGGCTGGTGATGGAGAAGATGGAAGAATAAAATCTGCAATTGGCATTGGAACATTATTGGAAGAGGGCATCGGCGATACAATACGCGTATCATTAACAGAAGATCCTGAATATGAGATCGTTGTTTGTAAGAATATCATTAAGAGGTATAGCCCTCTTAAAACCTCCCCCAAAGTTGGAGTTTTAGCAAACCCGCAAGGCTTTGCGAACGGAAATAAGGGCTCATCAAAAAACGAAAGTTCAGCAATTATACAAAGCGCCGCAAGTGTATTAGACTATAAACCCTTCTCCCCCGGAGAGGTGTTTGGGGTGAAGTCATTTGAAATTACCAACATTGGCAATAAGCATGTGCCCGTAGTAATTGCTGACCTGAGTAAGATAGACAACATAATACCGGAAACCTTACAATTTATTGGTTATACATACGATGCTGAAACAGATAAATGGGTTATAAGTGACACAGCCTCAGATTATTTATTTACCGCAAATAAACTAGTGGACTTTGCTTTGCCAGGCACCTTAAAAGTTATTACCTATTATCAAACATGGTTGACTGCAACTGATAAAGAAAAATATTTTCCCATTTTTGATCAACAGGAATATTTGAATGATGAAGTTCAAAAATCGCCTGTCATCAATTTTGTTATGATTGATTGCTACTCTGAAAATCACCCTTCATCTGATCTTTCTAAAATATTTTCGAAAATTAAAAATGATAGAACCGCTGTTATTTGTTTAAGCTCCACTAATAAAATTGCTGTAGAAAGCATACGCAAAATGTTTCTTAAACTTGGTGAAGAGAACATTGAAAATCCTGTTATAATAATTTGCGATAGTAATGACACAACAAATGATGAAAGCCTTATCCATTATGCTATAGAAACCGGCGCATTGTTAATTGATGGTTTCGGAAATGGTATTTGCCTTGGCCATCATTTTGGTAATAAAAATATTTCAACAAACTATGCTCTATTAAATTCAATCGCTTTTGGAATTTTGCAGGCAACCCGTACACGCATCTCAAAAACAGAATACATTAGCTGCCCAAGCTGCGGCAGAACTTTATTCGATCTTCAGGAAACTACAGCAAAAATCCGAGCCGTTACTAATCATCTTAAAGGAGTAAAGATTGCTATTATGGGATGTATTGTAAACGGCCCCGGTGAAATGGCAGATGCCGATTTTGGATACGTTGGCAGCGGTCCCGGAAGAGTTACTTTATACAGGGGCAAAGAAGTTATAAAAAGATCAGTCCCTGAACAGATTGCTGTTTCTGAATTGATCAATCTTATTAAAGAAAATGGTGCCTGGGTTGGTGAGAAGACCAATTAAAAATAAAGAAATTAGAATATAAGGCCCCTCTATGATTTATCGTTTCCTTGCAGAATTTTTTAATTTCGAACTTGAATTATGCAAACAGATTTTTTGGTTATCGGTTCAGGAATAGCCGGGTTAACCTATGCGTTAAAAACAGCGCAGGATTGCCCGGATAAGTTAATAACTATTTTAACCAAAACAGTCAGTGACGAGACTAATACAAAGTACGCCCAGGGCGGTGTTGCTGGTGTAATGGATACCGATAATGATAGCTTTGAAAAACATATAGAAGATACATTAATTGCCGGGGATGGTTTATGCAATCCAAAGATTGTAGAGATAGTTGTAAGAGAAGGTGTTGAGAGAATTAAAGAAATAATTGACTGGGGAGCACACTTTGATAAGGACAAACAAGGGGAATATGCTTTAGGCAGAGAAGGAGGCCATAGTGAATTCAGGATTCTTCATCATAAAGATGTGACCGGAAAAGAAATGGAAAGAACGCTTTTAGCCGCCATAGCCAGTCAGCCAAATATTAACCTGGTAAGCCACTGTTTTGTAGTAGATATTATCACACAACATCATTTGGGATTTTTGATAACTAAATCTACCCCTGATATTGAATGTTATGGTGTGTATGTATTAAATCTGAAGACCAATAAAATCGAAAAAATACTTTCTAAAATAATACTTCTTGCAACAGGCGGAAACGGACAGGTTTATCGCACTACAACAAATCCTTCTATAGCAACAGGTGACGGCGTGGCAATGACATACAGAGCGAAAGGCAGAATAGAAAATATGGAATTCATACAATTCCATCCTACGGCATTGTATGAGCCTGGCGTAGCTGGCCAGTCTTTTTTAATTACCGAAGCAGTAAGAGGCGATGGGGCAATTCTCAGAAACAATAAAGAGGAGGCCTTTATGGAAAAATATGATGAGCGAAAAGATCTTGCACCGAGAGATATTGTAGCAAGAGCAATAGACAGTGAAATGAAAATTAATGGTACCGATCATGTTTACCTGGATTGCAGGCATATGGATATAGAAAAATTTATTCATCATTTCCCTAATATTTACGAAAAGTGTAAATCAATAGGGATAGATGTTTCGAAACAACTTATACCTGTTGCTCCTGCAGCTCATTACAGTTGCGGAGGTATTAAAACGGATGAATGGGGGCGCACCTCTATTAGTAATTTATATGCCTGTGGTGAATGTGCCAGCACTGGTTTACATGGGGCTAACAGGCTTGCGAGTAACTCATTATCAGAGGCCATGGTATTTGCACATCGCTGCTATAAGGATACGGTTAAAAAGATAGATTCATTAACCTTTAACTCTGCTATTCCTGATTGGAATGCAAAGGGTACTACGGCGCCCAAAGAAATGATTCTTATAACCCAAAGCTTAAAAGAGTTACAATTGTTAATGAGTGATTATGTTGGAATAGTGCGAAGTAATGTTCGTTTGGCAAGAGCTTTAAAACGACTTGATCTTCTGCATGAAGAAACAGAAGCTTTGTATCAAACCACAAATGTTTCTCCCCAGCTTTGTGAAGTAAGAAATTTAATTACGGTCGGCTATCTTATTGTAAAAGGTGCTCAGCTTCGTCATGAAAGCAGGGGCTTACATTTTAATACTGACTATCCATTTAAGAGTGATTTGCTACAAAATATTATACTGTAATAAAACCAGGACTTTCTGTTAACCCGTTAGTAAAGTTATAGAGGTAGATATCCTGATCCTTTACAACTCTTGTGATTGTTGCCACACACCATCTGTATAATAAGATTTCTTATCATCTTATCTTTGTTTAATGTATTATGTTGTCTATGGTTTTTTATATATCCTCTCATTATTACCTTTCCGTATTTTATATTTTATCAGCGATATTTTTTATTTTTTACTCTATTACGTTATTGATTACCGGAAAAATATTGTGATCAATAATTTGTTGATCGCCTTTCCTGAAAAAACTTCTGAACAAAGAACTGCCATTGCTAAAGAGTTTTATCAAAATTTTATAGACAATATGATTGAGACTTTAAAAATGGCATCTCTTAGCAAGGAACAATTTTTAAAACGTTGCAACGGCAATTTTGAAATGGTCAAAGGCATAATTGAAAAAGGTAAAAATATTCACTTTCTTGGCGCACACCAGTTTAACTGGGAGTACGGAAACTGGCTGTTGCCTGTAAAAATAAATGTACCTGTGGCTGTTGTATTTATGCCAATAAAAAATAAAATATTAAACAGAATCTTCATAAAAGTGAGAGGAAGATTTGGCGCTTTAATGGTGGATGCGACGAACTATTCAAAGGCTATAAAAAAAGTTGCAAGGCAACAGCATGTGCTGGCCCTGGTTGCTGACCAAAACCCCGGAGGGCCGGGAAAAGCATATTGGTTGAACTTTTTTAACCGTCCTGCACCGTTTCTGATCGGGCCTGAAAAAGGTGCTGTACGAAGTAATAATGCTGTAATATTTACAAGGTATTTAAGAATAAAAAGAGGGCATTATTATTTTGAGAACCATATAGTAACTGAAAACGCCGGTGAATATAAAGCGGGAGAATTAACCAGAAAATTCAGAGATTTTATAGAAGACTCAATAAGCCGGGAGCCTGGAGGTTTTTTATGGAGCCACAGAAGATGGAAGCATGAATACAAACAAGAGTACGACCGGTTATGGATTGATTACGGGAAAAAAAGTGTTTGAGCAGAAATTTTAATTTAAAACACTAATTTCTTTGACAATTTTGATTGAAGTTTCCTCTTTTATTTTATGCCATCCACCTAAAATATTTCTCAAATTATGATAACCCTGTTTTTTTAATAAGGAACAAGCTATAACACTTCTGTAGCCACTTGCGCAATGGATATATAAATTCTGATCATCTTCAAAATTTGCAATTTGTGCTATATCTGTCATTTCAGCTAATGGAACGTTGGTGGCATTTTTAATATGCCCGTCCGCAAATTCGGTTTCTGTTCTTACATCAACAATCATTGCTTTAGGATCATGTTTAATGTCAATTGCCATTTCATCTGCTTCCACATCTATGATCAGGTCAAAAGTTTCATTTGCATTTTTCCAGGCTTCATACCCTCCTTTAAGATAGCCTTCTACCTTGTCAAAGCCAACTCTGGCAAGGCGTACAACAGTTTCTTCTTCTTTACCTTTTTCAGTTACCAAGATTATTCTTTGGTGAAAAGATAAAATGCTTCCGGCCCATTCGGCAAATCTTCCCTCAAGCCCGATAAAAACAGCACCTGGTAAAAACCCTTGCGTAAAGGCAGTGGCATTGCGGGTATCAAGAACAATTACCTCTTCATTTATTTTATTCTTAAATGCTTTTACTGATAACGGGGTCAGAGCCTGTTTTTTTACTTCTTCCAAACTATCGTACCCTTCCTTATTTATTTTAGCATTCATTGAAAAATATGCCGGCGGCTCTTCCAATCCTTCTGTTACAGCTTTTACAAATTCATTTTTAGTTTGCTTTTGTAAAGCATAATTGCTTTTCTTTTGTTCGCCAATCGTACTAAAGTTTTCGGTACCAAGATTTTTACCGCAACTGCTTCCAGCGCCATGCGCCGGGTAAACAATAATATCATCTGCCAATGGCAAAATTTTATTTTGAATCGTATTATACATTATCGAAGCGAGTTCTTCTTTGCCCATATCACCACTGCTTAGGTCAGGTCTGCCAACGTCGCCTACAAATAATGTATCCCCGGTAAAAATGCAATATGGTTTTCCATTCTCATCTCTTAATAAATAGCAGGTCGATTCTAAAGTATGGCCGGGAGTATGTATAACCTCAATGGTTATATTACCTAACAAAAAAACTTCTCCATCTTTGGAAAGGTGAAACGGAAAATTGGCTGAAGTATTTGGCCCATAAATTATAGGAGCTTTTGTTTGTTTAGTAAGATCTAAATGACCACTGACAAAATCAGCGTGAAAATGGGTTTCAAAGATATATTTTATAGAAGCATTTCTTTCTTTTGCTAAATCCAGGTATGCTTCCGTATCCCGTAAAGGATCAATTACTGCTGCCTCCCCATTACTTTCAATAAAGTAAGCGGCTTCACTTAAACAACCAGTATAAATTTGTTTAACGTACATAAAAACTGCTGAATATGATTATAAGATTAGTAAAATTTAATCTGAAAATATAAGACGTAAAGATACATTATTAAAAAAGATGCCCTTAAGCATCTAACAAAGTATTGAAAGTTTGAGAGGAGAAATTTAACCCACCAGATCGTTTACAAACTTTTGAACTGCCTCAACTCTTGATGAGTTAATCGTATAGTAGATAAACTTACCCTCACGTTGAGTTGCAACAATACCAGCTTTTCGTAAAATAGCCAAGTGTTGAGAGGCTACAGACTGCTCCAGGCGGAGCTTAACATAAATTTCAGTTACAGTGATCTTTTTATCTTCGTTGATAATCTTAAGAATTTGCTGGCGAAGCTTATGATTTAAAGACCGAAGTATTAAGGCAGCTTTTTTGATATTGTGATAATCAATGTTTAAGATACCTTCACTATCAGGAGCAGTTTCCTGAGTATCTGGATTTCGGATAGGCTCGGAAAATTGCATAATTAATTTTTAAATTTGAATAATTAAAGATACTTTATTACGAATATACGAAGTGATTACAGATATGCCATTAATTACATTTTTATTTAAATAAATATGTTCTTTGCGGTTATAGGCCTATTCAGCAATGCTGTAAAATTGCTTCAAATATTCCGGGTCAGCATTCAGCAGATTTGCAAACTCCTTTTGATAAAATTTTTTTGTTGCTAGAAAAGCCATTGAAGAGGCTGTATCTATATTATTATTATAGGGTAGATTTGGATGATCTGATAATTTTATAAATTTTTCTGCCCCGCTGCCACAAAAAATAATTTCCCGGTTTTGCATATAGTCTTCTAAAAAATCAGGCTTTAAAGTAAGAGCAACTGATGGGATGATCTCTTTTAACTCCTCATTAAATAATGCTGTAAAAACTTCCATTCTCCGGGCATCAATCATGGGGCAGTATAAATATGCACCGGGTTCAGGAGTATTTTTAATTACTGAAAGCGCCATTACTGAAAGCGTGTTTAAAGTAATTAATGGAATTTTTAATGCATAACAAATTCCTTTAGCGCTTGCCATACCCACACGCAGGCCAGTATATGAACCCGGCCCGGCAGTAACAGACACTGCCTCAAGCCGGCTGATTAAAACATCGCTTTTTTTCAGCAATTGTTTTATGGCGGGTTGCACAAATGAGGCATGATCTTTCTGGTTACTGTTAGTAAGGGAATAGATAACGTGTTCGTTTTCTGAAATACAAATGATAGCATTTTCAGTAGCAGTATCTATGTGTAATATAAGTGGCAAGGACTTTCAATTTGTTTTTAACTTATTTAAACAGGAATTAATTCTTCTGTAATAGATAAGGCTATATCATATCTTTCGTTTCGCTGGCGTAATGCTTTTAGGAGATTATAAATATTCTGCAAACCAATCTTGCATGCCCATTCAAAAGGCCCATACGGATAATTAGTACCTAATTTCATGGCCACATCAATTTCTTCTTTAGTGCTTATTTTCTCTTCATAGGTAAAATAAGCTTCATTAATTATCATAGCCACTATTCTTGCCGCAATCAATCCAGGCTCATCAGGTACAAGCAGATATTTCCATCCAATTTTTTCAAAAATGTTTTTCACAACAACATTATTCTTTGCTGCAACCTCCCATAAATTTCTTTGCAAAAAAGTGGGCCATGCATTTATCCGGCTCACATTGCCAGGCAGGTTTAACTCCTCTAATGTTGATGTTACTGAATGTATAAATAAAGGTTGTTTAATTTGATTTATACCCGGAATATCCAATTCATCCTGCAAAATAAAGAAAGCATCGGCATTATTGTAATGGGAAAATTCAGCGTAATTACTTACATATTTAACCGCTACATTTTCATTTATACTTTTTGATAATAATTCTGTCTTCTGTTCAGTATTGGCCAGTATTACAATTAGCATGCATTACCTTTCATGCAAAAATAGGTTTGTTAATTGATTGAAAGTTTTGCAACTTTAAAGCTCCATAAAAATTTACTGGCGTGATAAAAACAATTATTAAAACCTCAGCGGCTCCGGAGCCCATCGGTCCATACAACCAGGCGGTACTTTGCGGTAATTTTCTTTTTATATCAGGGCAAATAGCATTAAAACCAGGTACAAATGAAGTGGCTGATAAAGATATTCTTGAGGAGACTCACCAGGTTATGACAAATTTAAAAGCTATTCTAACTGAAGCCAATATGGACTTTAGCAATGTAGTTAAAGCAACTATTTTTTTAAGCGATATGGAATTATTTGGCCAGGTAAATGAGATCTATGGTAAATATTTTGATACTGATTTTCCTTCGAGAGAAACTGTTGCTGTAAAAGGGTTACCTAGAAATGTGAATATTGAAATAAGTATGATAGCAGCGCAATAGAATTTAAAAGATAAAATTTGAAAAAACAGGTAATTATAACATCTAAAGTCCACAACTATCTTATCGCTACGCTGCAACAAAAAGGATACGCTATTTTACATTCTGAGCAAATAAGTTACGAAGAATTGTCAGCCATAATAAATAAGGCAGAAGGGCTTATAATTACCACCAGGCTGCATCTAGATAAGGCAATTTTAGAAAAGGGTTCTCAGCTAAAATGGATTGGCAGGCTGGGAAGTGGTATGGAATTGATTGATGTAAACTATGCGGAAAGCCGGGGAATATTATGTGTTAGCAGCCCTGAAGGAAACCGGAACGCCGTTGCCGAACATGCCCTGGCGATGCTGCTGAACCTTACTAATAAAATTACTGAAAGCTACCAGCAGATAAAAAATAATGACTGGGTAAGAGATGCAAACAGGGGGATTGAATTAAACGGAAGGACAATAGGTATTATTGGTTACGGTAACACAGGGAGTGCCTTCGCAAAAGTGCTTTCTTCTTTTGAGCCCACAGTATTGGCCTATGATAAATATCATTTTGGGTTCAGTGCAGGTTACATTAAAGAAGCCAACCTTGAACAACTTTACAGGTATGCAGAAGTAATAAGCCTGCATGTGCCCTTAACTGATGAAACACATTACATGGCCAATGACAACTTTTTTAAAAGTCTTGAGCAAAAGCCTTTTTTTATTAATACAAGCAGGGGTACAATAACTGATACGGCGGCACTTATAAATGCACTTAAAACAGGAAAAATAAGCGGCGCAGCCTTAGATGTATTGGAAAATGAAAAACTTGATACATTAACTAATACTGAAAGAGTGCAATTAGATTGGCTGCTTCAGCAACCTAATGTAATTATTACACCGCATATTGC
>JBDSFG010000308.1:0-9660 GCA_039919615.1 Ginsengibacter sp.
AGGTTTTTATGTGGCGGGGCCATGTAGATATAGAACTCTTCTATAGGATAATTATTTGTAATGATGAGTTGCAGTGCGGCACTCATACGTTCCAATACCCATTCCCTCGATACTTTTCCATAGAAAAAGATCAGCTTAGTTACCTGGCTTATCCTGTCTCCAAGTATATTAATATTCTTCCGTGGATCATCTTCCTGTGGATTTATAAAAGGTTGTATCTGGTTTTCAAGCAGGGTTTTACTTAAATCGAATGCATATAGCTGATCATTGAAATGCGTATCAAGCAGTACTGAAATTTTTTCTTTTACCGTCTGTTTCTGTTGTTGCAGTTTTGTTTGTTCAGCAATATCCGCTATCTCCTGCGCAAGCGTACTTTTAGCGCCACGTATATATTCATAACTGTTAGCAGACGCTTTGCCTTCTTCCAAACCCTGCAAAAAAAGCTTGTACTTTTCTTCTTCTATTAGCTCCAGGTTAGTTTCTGCGGGAACCCATATCAATTTTGATTTGGCAAACTGCAATGAAATGGCCGACTGTTTTTGAGGATACCATTCATCCTGTACGCCTGCTATCTCCCGTCCCGGATACTCATCAAGTAAATGAACCGCAAGGTCAGCGTGCTGCAATTGTTCTTTCACCTTTTGTTCATGGGCAAATGCTTCGTCTGGCGGAGGAACACCATATTCCAGATTATATCCCTTTTTCTCTAACTCGCTAATTATACGTTTTCGTGCAGTGCGTAATGTATCTGCCACTTCACCCATATAGATAGTGAAACCTTCTTTTTTTTCTTTTTCTTTTTTCAATTCTTCCAATACCGGGGCCGGTTTTATTTCCTTTGGAAAATCATTAACCAACTTTATAATTGCGTCTCTTATATCCTGCAATTTATTTCTAAATTCGGGCGAAGCTATATCCAACGGATCCCCGTAGTCATCGTCTTCTTTTGCATCATGAAAAGCAAAGCCTGAGGTACCACTTAATGCCGGCGCCCATTCGTTATGAGGAATATTATATAACAGCACATTTAAAATCCGGGAACGGTTTGCTACCTTTAAACCGACAGGCTCCTGCCGGGCTTTACTATAAAATAAATCAAGCTCCTTTTTGCAATAATCTGAACTCACATAGCTTGGAGAATTGAGGCATATCATGATGGCCGATTCCCTTATTCCTTCTTCTATGGAATCATCAAATAAAATACTGCCGTCGAGCTTCCTGTTATCCCACCAGATTTTTATTACCCCTGGCCTCCCTATTCTTCTTGTAAGCAAGGTATCAAGGTCTTTATAAAATTTCTCTATCCATCCAAGATTTTCCCAGGAAGTTGGCAGATTATCTACATGAGCATAACTGATGAAAATATCGTATCTAAAATCTTTTATGAAGGCCATGCGTAAATTTAGAGGGTTAGTATTTCACAGCAGAAAGCCTCAACTAATTTAGGTATTTTTATTTAAAAGCTGAACTTATTGTTAAGCAGTTCCATTGTGGCAAAAACTGCGGCCAGAACTGGTTAGGCAAAACTGTTTCTAAACGGCGCATCCCAAATCATGTTTTTTTAAGGCAGGCGCTAACCCTTTACCGCTTAATTTTTCAGGCGCTTAAGCATGCATAACCGCAATATCGTTTTTATAAAAACGGTATTGCAGCACAGCTAATTCTCTATAAAGCATATAAGGATAAGATTTGCCATACTACCTGTGTGATGAATTTTTTTATACATCATCATAAAGCGCCGTGCTCAAAAAATCATTGCGGAATTTCCCCTGAGGGTCGTATGTTGCTATTAAGTGTTTAAAATCGCGGAGCTTTTCGTAACGTGATGCCAATACTTTAGGAGAAATGGTAAATAACTTACCCCAATGCGGTTTTACATTAAAAGGCGCAAGTTCCTTTTCAATTAAGGGAAGTAATTTACTTACAGCAGGCCAATCCTGTTTCCATGTAAAGTGAATAGCTGCGGATGCCTGGTTGCGACATGGGCTAAGCCAGAAATCGTCAGCAGCAATAGAGCGTATTTCGGAAATAAAAAGATGAGGACCTATTTGCTTCCCCAACCGTGCAATTGCAAGAATAGCCTCCACGGCATTATGAAGCGGAATAAAATATTCTGATTGCAGTTCTTTTCCGCTGCTTGGTGTAAAGCCCATTTTAAAGTGAGGTAGCCTATCATACCACGGACCGGGAATACCCATTTGTTCAGTACAGTTTTCCGGGGAGAGTTCAGCAATGGGGTGCATATTTTTTGTTGCAGCCCTGGCTCCAAAAAAATCAGGCATTTCATTCTTATTTGTTCCCTCATCAACACGGCTTTTTATCCAGACTTCGTTTATATTTTCACTTTGCCAGTCGGTAAAAAGACTTACGCTATACCCGGCAGAAATAATCTTATCAAAATGTTCTTTTAATTGCGCAACAGGCAAACCCAGATAAACATTTTGCCTCATCATAAATGTTGGCTGAATATTAAGTGTAACTTTTGTTATTATACCAAATGCTCCCAAACCAACTGCTGCAGCAAAAAACTTCTCTTCATCCTTTTGCTTTGAAATATGAATAATGTCCCCATTGGCAATTACAATTTCCAACGCATTTACAGCGCCAGTAAGATTAACATTTTTTACACCGGAACCGTGAGTAGCAGTTGTGATTGAACCGGCAACAGAAATGTGAGGTAACGAAGCAAGATTGTGTAATGCAAACCCCTTATTATGCAGGTAAGGAGATAGCTCTCCATATTTAATACCACCTTCAACAGTAATTGTGTTTGAATTTGGATCAAGTGACACTACCTTATTAATTTCTTTTGTGGAGATAAGGTTGTATTTGCTGTCAGCAATTGTATTAAAGCAATGCTTTGTGCCCAAAGCTCTCAATTTGCTGCAGGCTTTAACCATCTGTTGTACTTCCTCAACTGACTGAGGATAAAATACATTATCGGTACTATATTCTAAATTGCCCGACCAGTTTTTTAATTTTTTCTGTTGCGACCAATTTTGAATTGGAGAAATAGATCGAGTTGCCATGAGTGCAGATGATAATTTGAGAAATGTTTTCCTTTTCATTCCCGATATATTACAAAATGAGCTATGTTAACATTTAGTAAGGCTGCCCCATCAAATACCGATTAAAGTTACCCTATATTTTTGTTAGGATACAAGGATTTAAATCTCACTACTTGTTTGAAACTTGCAACCACCATCTATCACTATAATCAATTATGAATTACTCTTTCTATGATCAAGCGGTAACCAAAAATGGAAGGTTGAACCCTTATCCGTATTACTGTTAACCCATATTCTGCCTCCATGTCTTGTTATTATTTCTGAACAAATATATAGGCCAATGCCCATACCAGGATACGTAGACCTGCTGCTGCTAACCCGGTAAAATTGTTCGAAAACTTTATCACGGTCTTGTTCTAAAATCCCTATACCAAAATCCTGAACAGACAGTTGGACACCACCTTGTTGCAATTGGGTACTTAAAAGGATACTGTTGGCTTGTGGTGAATATTTTACAGCGTTTGAAATGAGGTTATTCAACACCTGGCCTAATTTATCCCTATCCCCAAAAAAGGTTTCAGTTTTATCTAAATTACTTTTTATCGCGTGAGTAGTATTTATATTCTGCATGTCATCGATAACTTCCTTCACCAGTTCATTAAAATCAAAGGAAGTTTCGTTATACATCAATTTACCGTTTTGTATTTTGGTAAAATCCAGCAGGTCTTGTACCAGAGAAGTAAGTTTATTAACCTGCACACCCATTCTTTTTATCATGCCTAATGCTTCTGATTCATTACTTTTCTCCAGAATATTTTCAGCAATCTGTCCATAAGCTTTTATCGTTGTCAACGGTGTTTTAAGTTCATGGCTAACAATAGAAAGGAAGTTATCTTTTCTCCATTCTAATTGTTTTTGCTCTGTTATATCCTGTACAAGCGACATGAACATATTTATTTTTCCGTCTTTATCCTTCAGTACAGAATTAAACCATTCGCACCATATCACCCTTCCATCCTTCGTAATATTTCTGTTTTGAATCTTATTTGTTTCTATCTCGCCGCTATTCATTTGTTCAAATAATTTATTTACTATGGGTAAGTCTTCCTTGTGAACATGGCTAAACTGACCTTTTTCACTTTCAATAAATTCTTTTGCACTCCAGCCGAAAATCTCCTCTGCCCGTTTTGACCATGTCTTTGCAAAACCTTTGTTATCCCACTCAATAAATCCAAGTGGTGTATTTTCTATATGAAACAGTAATCTTTCACGTGCAGATTTCTGTTCTTCTTCCAAGTGGTGCTTTTCAATCGAATTTATTATAGCCGCGGGTAACCGCTGCAATCGGTCTTTAAGAATATAATCATCAGCTCCCTTTTTCATAACGTCAACAGCGAACTCTTCTGATACTGTAGATGTGATGAGTATAAAAGGAATTTTGCTATCTAAATTATTAACAATTTCAAGTGCTTCAAACGAATTAAAGGACGGAAGAGAATGATCTGATAATATTATGTCAGGTGAAAAGTTTTTAATCGCATTAACAAAAGCCACTCTATTATCACAAACAAGTATTTCTGAATCTATTTTCCCCTTTAACAATTCTCTTGCGACTAATTCAGCATCAGATTGCAGATCTTCAAGATGCAATATTTTTAATTTTTGACTCATTTTTTAATAATTAAGGTCTGTTGTTAAAAAGGAGGTGGCTGGTTAAGAAGCAACCAATATAATCCTACATCAGAGACAGCCTGCTTAAAATTATCAAACTCAACCGGCTTAACAATGTAACTATTTGCCCCAAGTTCATAACACTTTTCCATATCAGGACTTTCCTTAGAAGAGGTTAGAATAACAACCGGAATTTTTTTTGTTAATTCATTTCCCTTTATTCTTGCCAATACTTCAATACCATCAATTTTTGGCATTTTAAGATCAAGCATAATTAACTTAGGCCTGTTGATGGTATTTCTGCCGGCATATTCGCCGGTACCAAAAAGAAAATCAAGTGCGGCTACACCGTCTTTCAAATGAAAAAGCTTGTTGGCAATATTACCCTTTCTTAATGCCCGAATGGTAAGTTCAGCATCATTAAGGTTATCTTCCACAAGAAGAATTTCAACTTCGGTATCTGCCATGAGTTTGATTTAAATTATTTCGTGATCTGGTAAAGTAAAATAAAATGTTGCACCTTTTCCCAATTGCCCTTCGGCCCAAACCCTGCCATTATGTTTATTTACAATCCGTTTAACTATTGCCAACCCCACACCTGTGCCTTCGAATTCTTCTGCTGAATGAAGCCGCTGAAATACGCCAAACAATTTATGTGCATAATTCATGTCGAACCCTACTCCGTTATCTGATATAGAATAGATTAATTCTCCTGCTGTCTTTTCTGATCTTATTTCTACACTTGGCTTTTTAGTAGCTGCAGAATACTTTACTGCATTTGAAATCAAATTAGTTATTACCTGGTTTATTAATGTATAATCACCCATTGCCGGGTGAAGACAATCCATTTTTATTTTTGCCCTGTTACCGATAGTTTTATTTACTTCAGTAAATACGCCTTCAGCAAGTTGTGTCATATCAATAGATGACCGGTTAACAGGTTTTCTCCCAAGCCTGGAAAATGCCAGCAGATCATCAATAAGTGATCCCATCTTTTTCCCATTATTTTGTATAACCTCAAGCAGGCGGCTCCCTTCTTCATCAAATACATCTTTATAATCTTCTTCAAGAATTTTTGCATAGCCGCTGACCGCCCTGAGCGGCGCACGTAAATCATGAGAAACCGAATAAGAAAATGCTTCAAGCTCCTGATTAACGGATATTAATTGTAAGGTACGTTCTTCCACTTTTGCTTCCAGCCCTTCGTTAAGGGCTTTAATTTCCGCCTGCGCTTTTTTTCGTTCAGTTATATCTATTGATAAGATAAAAATCCCTTCCGGCACAGGCAGAAAGCTAAATTCAAACCATCCTCTGGTTTTATCCGGAAACGTAAATTCGTTCTCAAGGTGAATTGAAATTCGCTCATTAAAACATTTTTGATAGACCGGGTAAATTGCCGATTGTTCAATACCGGGATATTTTTCCATTACCGTACACCCGAGCAATTGTTCTTTTGCATATTTTCCATGCTTTGCCATTGAATCGTTCACATACTTATAACGCCAGTCAAACCCGATTATTTGCGCACCTTCCATCATGTTATCAAGCGTATAACGGAATTGCTTTTCACTGGCTATCAATTTTTCCTCTGCCTTCTTTTTTTCGGTAACATCATTTGAAAGAACAAATCTTGCAGGCATACCTTCAAAAATTAGTTTATGCGCAATAATTTCAACCTGTATAATAGTTCCATCTTTTTTCCTGTGATTCCAAATTCCTTTGCTATGAATAGTTTCATTCATTTGCGCTAAATGGTCAGATTGTTTAAAAAGCTCTTTGTCTTCGTCATTTCTGATATCTAATGTTGTCATGGAAAGAAACTCTTCGCGGCTGTATCCATATTGCAGGGTTGCCATTTCATTTACATCCAAAAATTTAAAAGTTTTCAAATCAATGATCCACATAGGCAGCGGGTTATTTTCAAAAAGATAGCGATATCGCTTTTCGCTTCTCTCTATTTGTTCGGTGCGCAACAATACTTTGTGCTCCAGTTCATTATTTAGTTTTGTTAATTCAATCTCCGCTTTTTTACGAACGGAGATATTATGCCTTATTGCAAAAAGGATAACCGCCAGTAACAGAAAAACGCCTCCAAGAAGAACAATAAATGCACGATTGAAGGATACAATACTTTTATTGTTTTCACTTTGCCTTTGTGCAAGGAGCTTACTTTCCTCCTGCTGAATTTCGCCTGTGATTTTTCTAATTCCTATGGTGACAAAATTTTCATTTCGGGTGGCCACAAGATAACTGGCTTCTTCAAGGTCTCTTTCATTTCTTGCCTGGACCATTTGCGATGAAAAACTTATACGTTTATCAACTAAAGCTGACAAGGATTCAATTCTTGCCTGTTGGGGAGAATTATCTTTAGTAAGTTGTTTGAGCTTTTTAATGCTATTGAATATATTATTCTTTGCTATTATGAAATATTCCAGGAAGCTCGAATCGCCGGTTATTACATAGCCACGACTGCCACTTTCAATATCCTTTGTAAGAGATAAAATCTGGCCTGCCTCATTTAAGACGGCATTAGTGTGTTTAATCATTTGCGAAGTCTTGATTCGCCTGGCACTAAAGTAACTGGAAAATATACTTAACAATGAGATTAGGATAATTACCGAAGTAAAGCCTGTAACCAGCTTCAACTCAAAGCTTATCTTTTTTTGCAGTACTGGCTGTGCAAAATAAATTGATACAGAAAGTAGAATGAACCCAATAGCAACAGAAATTCCAAGGCGCACAAATGTGGAGATATCTGAAATAAAGTTGAAACCAATCAACATTACTAAAGAAACAAACGTAATACCAGCCAGGTAAAAGAATTGATAAATCGCCGCCTTTTCATTGTTTAATAACAGAAGTCCAATGCCAATAAACACAAAGTTCAGCGCTGAAACCGGGGACATTCGCCCCGCATAATAAATGGCAGTTGTTGATTGCTCATCTTTAAAGAAAAGTTCATCAATTGCGAAATCAAATTCGTAAACATATTCCAACAGGGTGAGCAGTCCAACCAAAAAAATAACAACAGAAAGTATAGCCGGGATAGAATGCCATGTTTTATTTTTTGGCGGAAAGTGATACAGCAGCAGCACGACTGAACAAAGTATGAGGCACAATGCAGTATTGAATTTCATCGTCACCGAACCGGGCACAACCGCTCTTAGAAAATCATTGTGTGTAAACCAGCCTATAATTGCCATAATACTAATTAATATGGTAACTAAAGCCGCTGATATGGAAATGGTTTTACTCTTCTTGTTCATAGCAGTCGATCGTTTCTGTGGTTACCTGGTAAATGCCGCAGGTATATATTGCCCGGGTTGCAGGTTGAAATTAGAAAAATAATAAGTTGAAGAATGACACGAGTGACGATGGATACAGCCGCCAGGAATTAGTATTTCCTGCTGAAGAATATTTTTGAATACTACTTCTTTTAAGGCCTCTTGAGGTCTTTTTAATGAGTCTGGTTTTGTCACTATTGGATCTGAAAGGTTTTTTTGATATTAACAACTATCCCAATAAAACATTTCTTTAAAGTTTTATCACGGTATTTGTCAGGATTTAATAGCTAAGCAAAGATGCTTAAAAAATATAACTAATAAAAATCCGGTATGAAATTTCCTTTTCCCGACTAAAAAGTAATAAAGGGAATTATTCGCTTGTTGTTTGTTATTCAATGTACAGTGTTTCTTTGTGTAAGGATTTACACAGTAAGGCTTTCACATTCAGATAGTTTTTTTAGTTGCGAGCTTGTTTGCAACCCAGTTAGCATCATCCGCGTGTTTATAAAATGCAGGTTCATGCGCAATGATAAAACTTGCATTAAGTTTTGCGGCGGCTTCAAAATTAAACGATTCAGATTATAAGAGAATGTATATTACAGGTGCGGACCAATCAGCAAGTGCAGACTTGAAAACCCATTGCTGATATGCTGTATAATTATGTGAACGAAAATGCAAGCTGCGAAGAAACCACCCTTTGACGATGTACAGCCTGGCTCTTCTTTAAATTATGAATATGATAAACCGGCGTTTCATTGTACCTTGATGCAACTATTATTTTTACACCATTAGCATGGTGGTTGAATAGCTGCTCTACAAGTTGAGCAGAGTTATTATTTTTTGAAAGATGTGATAAAAAAAGATGGCTCATGAATTTAGGTTTGTGCTGATTAAATAATTCAAGCGCCTGTTTATTGGATAAATGCCCTTTACCGCCGCGTATGCGGTTTTTTAAAACGTATGGGTAACTTCCCTGTTCAAGCATAATATCATCGTAGTTGGTTTCAAGAAAAGCTGCATGACATTGTTTAAAATAATTGATCAGATGTGCACAGGGAATTCCAATATCGGTAAACACACCAACTTTAATGTTCCTGCATGAAACTGTAAAGCTGAAAGGATCGCAAGCATCATGAAACTTTGGGAAAGCAGTGATCCTGAGATCGCCGATAATAACAGGCTCATGGGCTTTAAAAGAAATCACGAGTTCTTTATCAAGCGTTAAGCGGGCATTCATGAATGTTGCGGAAGTTATATAAACAGGAAGCCTGTACTTACTGCTCAGCACCGGTAGGCCAATAATATGATCTGTATGTTCATGAGATATAAAAACGGCTTTTACTTTATTGATAGATAGTCCGAGCCTTTTAATACGTCTTTCTATTTCCCTGCAGGATATCCCGGCATCTACAAGGATGGCCTCTTTTTCGTTGCCAACATAATAGCAATTTCCATTACTGCCAGAGTTTAAAGATGTAACGAATAATGACATAAGGGTTTAGCAAAGTAATAAAGTTTAAGTGATTAAAAATTCTTGTGCAGAAATAATTCTTCTTTTGCGATATTCTGTTTGACTCGTCCTGAAAAAAGTTGACACTTTTTGTTTGATAATCCTACTGCAAGTTTACAGTTTATTTGTTAGTCCTGGATACTGTTTACAAATTCTATTTTTGCATTGGAGATGAAACGGAAGTGAG
>JBDSFG010000365.1:0-12626 GCA_039919615.1 Ginsengibacter sp.
GGGAGGCAAATGGATGGCGCCATTGGTGCCCTTGACGCACTTACTGCAATTGCTGATGCTGTTGCGGATAAGACCACAATATTATTTGATAGTGGAATTCGCCGTGGAGCTGATGTGTTTAAAGCAATGGCATTAGGTGCTAAAGCTGTTCTTATTGGCCGGCCATACGTTTACGGGCTGGCTATTGCGGGTGAACATGGGGTAAAAGAAGTTCTTGCTAATTTACTCGCCGATATTGATCTCACACTTGGGCTTGCAGGTTGCAACTCATGGGAAGAAGTGACAAGGGATAGACTTCAATATTATAACTCAGTTTTTGAAAAGTAGTACCAGACATGCAGAATATATTATCAGAAAAAAAATCAAAATCCGCCATTAAACTGATTGAGTGTCCCCGGGATGCCATGCAGGGTTGGAAGCATTTAATCCCTACGCAAAAAAAGATAGAATATATTAACGCGTTACTGGAGGTTGGCTTTGACACGATTGATTTTGGGAGTTTTGTTTCACCAAAGGCAATACCTCAAATGGCAGATACTAAAGAAGTTATTGGTCAATTGTCAATGGTTAATAGCAAAACAAAATTACTGGCTATTGTTGCTAATAAACGGGGCGCAGAGGAAGCTGTTATGTTTGATAAAATAAATTATCTCGGTTTTCCTTGTTCTGTGTCGCCAACATTTCAATTGCGTAATACAAACAGTACAATTGAAGAATCACTCGGCAAGGTTGAAGAGATTCAAAATCTCTGCATAAAAAATAAAAAAGAATTAGTGGTTTATATTTCAATGGGTTTTGGAAATCCCTATGGTGATAAATATGATGAAGAAATTGTAATGGTATGGGTTGATAAAATCACTTCAATGGAGATAAAAATTATTTCAATTGCTGACACTGTTGGGCTTGCTGAACCTTCACAAATTTCATCTGTTCTCAATAAATTAATTCCTCAATATCCTGATATAGAGATTGGTGTTCATCTTCATTCAACACCAGTAAACCGGCAACAAAAAATTGATGCAGCGTTGCAGGCAGGTTGCAAAAGATTTGATGGCGCATTAAAAGGTATCGGCGGCTGTCCTATGGCCAATGATGATCTTGTAGGTAATATGAATACTGAATTGATGATAGCCTATTTTGATGAGCTTGGTATTTTGCATGAGCTAAATAGGGAAGCTTTGCAAACAGCGCTTTTTATTGCTGATGAAATTTTTGCGGGTAATAATTTTTAATTTGTGTTGCCATATTGCAAAACCGCATGTAAGCAGCAGTACTTCTCTTTAGCCGATGTTACAAAATTAAACCCCACCTTCAGGAATACATGTGGGCGCAGTTTCAGATATTTTTTGAAAATAATTTTGCAATTGTTCACGAATATTTTCAACATATCTGCTGTCAGAATAAAAGGAGAAGACGATACGATTAGATAAATTTGCATTGTAGACAGAAGTAGGCTCAAATAATGTTGATTGCTTTGAATCCATTGTTCCAGTTATGGATTCGTTTTGAACATAGTCTCCGAATATTTCAAGGCCGTTGATGAATCTTTTGAAGATATTCTCTATAGCTTCTGAGCTATTATCAATTCCAATCCATTTTCTTCCAAGTTGTTCTGCCAAATCGCATGTGGTCCCGGAACCGGCAAAACAATCTAATACTATGTCGCCAGAGGTTGTACAAGACTTAATAATACGTTCTAATAAATGAGGATTTTTTTCAGTTGGATAACCTGTGGTTTTAATATTTTGATTTAATGAATCTTGTACATCTAACCAAATATCTTGTATTGGAATTCCTTTATCTTCATCTAAATAAACTTTACGACGAGGATTCCCCGTCGCAGACCAATAAATGTCGCCATTGACATTTAAATCATCTAATTTTTGAGGAGTATATTGCCAATGTTTCCCATTAGGAGGCAACATTCCCTTCCATTCTTTTCCAGTTTCTCCATTTCGTATTCCTGGTGCATGTATTGGAACTTTTTTATATTTCCTCCCTGACTTTTGATCTATACAAGGATATTCCTTTTGGATTTTTTCATCAGTCCACGCACTACTAGGACGATGCCAGGTATAAGTTTCTGTTTTTGAATAAAATAAAATATAATCTGAAATGTTCCCATACGTTTTGGTCGTAGAATTTTTATTACTACATTTCTTTCTGGTAATTAAACCACGATAATTATTCTTTCCAAATACTTCATCAAGAATTAATTTTGACTCAAAAATCATATTATTATCAAGATGGAGATAAATAGCACCATCATCAGAAATTAGTTGATGAAGTAAAATCAGCCTCTTTCTCAAAAATTCTATATAGTGACTTCCAATTAAATCATCTTTATAAGAATCTTTTTGATTTCTATTTCGGAATACACTATTTGTAGCATACGGGGGATCTATATAAACTAATTTGATTTTACCCTTTAAAGATTTGTTTTTTATTAAATGTTGTAAAACATCCAAATTATCTCCATAAAATAATTTATTTCCATGACTGGATTTTAGCAATTCGTCATATTGAAACTCTGCTTCCTTTTTAATAATCTGTTCTATAGGAGTTTTTCCCTCATAACAAAGTTGGTAAGAAAATGAAGAGGGAAATATCTCGCTCGAAGTGATTTGAACTTCCTCGTTCCAGCTGTTTATTGTTGTACCGGTAGCCATAATATTAAGTCATTAACCATCCTTCTTTTAGTCGATCCGTTATCATTCTCAAAGTTAATACTTTAATGTCTTCAGAGGATTCTTCAAGATAGCTATAATCGTCCCACATTGAACCTAACAACAAACCAGGTCCATCATTAATAAAAATTACTTTGGTTCTTAAATCTTTGCCTTTGGCATATTCCAAAAACTCTCTTGCTGCATGACTATACCCGCCGGTTCTATCATCTTCTTGACTACCGCCTCTGTCTGAATCATATCGGGCAAATCCTACTGCATGAATTATGTTATCTTGTTTAATAATGAAGTCTGCTGGTCTATTAGGTTTAGGATAATCAGGAAACACTGTTCCTAAAAGAACATCTTTTCCAGCCCTCTCCGGCCCATAGAGTTCATGATTTGGCAAGACACTTCTTAGTAATGCAAACATGCGTTCTGTCAAACCGTAACCTTTTTGACCGCGGTCTTTATATTCCCACAACAAGGCACATAAAGCTTCGTCTGGCATAGGTCTAGATAAAAAACCCATTTGCACTTCTGCAATTGGTCTAAAATCTTTTCCAAACTGATCACATATCCATTGAGCATTTGCTTTCTTTTTAAGCATCTCTACGGGAGTCGTCGGGCTGACATACTTTCGAAAAATCCTGGAAAGTTGAATACGCATCCATTGTTGCTTTATGGCAGAAGTTTCCATAAATAATCTTTGGGAACTCTCAGAAGATTTTAAAAGCTGTCCGAAAATTTCCAAAACAGGTTTGTATAGATTACATGCATCTACTAAAATGTCAGGATAAAATTCTCCTGTCGCAAGTGTTATCCAGTTTACAGCATCTTTTTTATAATCTCTAAATCTTAATTCCATTTTATTAGGTAATTGATTTGAATAATTTTCAAATTTAAGAAATGAAGGTAAAGGAACCTTAATTCGTAATTTTTAAAGCTCGAACTTTTAGAGAGTTAACAAGCAATTGGGCCCAACGCTTGTATTGCAGCTCCTTAAAACTAATCAATTGAACCAATGCCTCCAATCCACATATTTGCATAAAGTTAAATACTGGGAAACCGCTACCAGACCAATATGCAGAAGGAAACTCATTTGTAACACAGATAGCAAATTATATGGAAGTCATCTAATTGAGAAAGCCCCTCGTTTCCCCGGAGCCTCCTCATCCGAACAATCCAAACTATACTAAAAAATTTTACTGCATTAAAAAAGGGTACCCTAAAACCTTGTGCATCTTACTGCATTTTTGGTAGAGTTATTCCTGTCAAAATAGGTTTGGTAAGAAATAGATAATTCAAAGCCGCCACGTCCCTGGCTGGCAGTTTTTAACTGGGATACATTTACATCATAACTTAATGCAAAGGCCATGGGTTTATAATCAAGTTTAACTACCGGGATCAAGGCATCTTTCCACCTGAGAAAAGCCCCGGCATGAAAGATATATTTCGGGTTTACAGGGTCATCTAATTTATAAGAATATAACATGCCGCCAATCGTCTCCGTACTGCCGCCCTGCTTGGCGTAATCTGTCTGAAAAGTAACAAATGAATAATCGTTTACTCCCATGCGGGCTCCTGCTGAAAAAACTATTTTTGGAAGCATCTCAATTTTACTGTTGCTGTAAAAAGAAACTTTTGCAGATTTATTAAAATGATGATAGGCAGCGCCAACAAAAAGATTATCATCTTCAGATTGCCCGATCTGGCTGTTAAAGCTTAAGCCAACACTTCCATCAAGATAAGAATATCCGGTATTTGAAAAGGTTTCGCCGTCACTCAAAGAAGGATCATAGTCTGTTCCATTGAACTGGCTGTTGGTAGTAATTTTTGAGCGATCTAATTTTCGTTGCACCAGCCCGCCCATAAAGCCAAGCGAGAGGTACATATTTTTTTCGGAACTCAAAGATTTATGATAATTTATAGTAGGCAGAATATGTGTAGCGGTTAATGCGACCGTGCCTGCTTTATCATATAAAATTTCTCCGCCTAATGTTATAAAATCATCGCTTTTTCCTATTGGTTGTTTGTATTCAGCATTTAAGGAACCGGTTTGATAAGGTACAGTTACACTGTTCCATTGCGTTCTGTAAACACCTTGTATCCTTAAATCGCCACTAAAAATACCCGCTAGTGCCGGGTTACGGAGAAGGGGGGTTTCAAAAAATTGCGAAAAATGTATATCCTGCGAAAAACAAACTGAGCTTTGAATTATAGTAAAAATAATGGCACACACCAAATGGCGCATCACTTTATAAAATCTAGGGGTAACAGGTAAAAACATGTACGTATCAAACGTTTTAAATTTGGTTTTATTCTCTCAAATTTATCTTAAAAGTGTAATATTGCCCCGCTGGTTAATCACATCATTATTATCACAAATTATATCAATTACAAAAATATATACATCTGAAGGAACTTTTTTTCCGCTTACCAAACCATCCCAGCCTGATACGGGATCATTTGCATAAAAATTTGAATTTTCAAAGACTAGTTCGCCCCAGCGATTAAATATTTTCATTCCCCGTATCCTGTTTAAGCCTTTACCCCGTGGATAAAATACATCATTTATTCCATCTCCGTTAGGTGAAAAGGTATTTGGTATAAAAATATTTTCACTATTACACGTTGCAAAAATAGTTATACTATCCGTCGTGGAGCATCCTCCATTATTTGTTACTCTAATCGTGTAAACTGTAGTGAGAGGGGGCTTTGCAACAGGGGCAGGGCAATTATTGCAACTTAATCCTGCAGCCGGCGTCCATAGCCAGTTAGTAATGTCATTGGAATACACGGGAGAAAGCATAACTGAAGCCCCCGTGCTAATAGTTTTATCAGGCCCGGCATCGGCAAAAGGATATTTAAAAACAGAAATATTTACAAAAGCAGAGTCTTTAAAACAATTGGCGCTATCATAACCAACAACTTTATAAAGAGTAGTAATGGCGGGTGAAGCATTTGGGTTGCTGACACCAACCGCACTAAGGCCGCTGGCCGGGCTCCACAAATAATTTTCTGCGCCGGAAGCATTGAGTTGTACGCCCTGGCCAATACATAAAGAGTCCGCTGAAGGAATTGTTGTTACGGTGAATGGTTTTTTAACGGTTATATTAACTGAGTCAAAAGTTGTGCACCCGAAGCTGTTGGTGCCTTTTACGATATAGGTTATGTCGTCAGGTGTATTGGTAGCCGGGTTGAAACAATTTGTGCAACTTAAAAAATTCACAGGCGAAACCCATTGATAAGTGCCGGCACCTGATGCCTGTAATTGAGCCGTTGATCCAAGGCATAAAACCATATCATTGCCTGCATTAGTTACCGGAAGGGGATTGATAATTATTGATTGGGTTGCTGTGTCTTTACAGCCGCTGCTATTTACAGCAATTGCATCTATGATGTAGTTGCCCGCAGGTGAAAATGTTTGCGCTTGCGGGTCTTGCAGGGCCGAAGTCTGGCCATTTTTAAAATCCCATTGCCATGTAACTATTGAAGTGTCAGGTAGTAAAAAAATACCTTTAAAAGTAAGTGTATCTGATTCACATCCGGTTGTGCTGCTTTGGATAGCAATATCGGGCCTGGCCACAACTTTAATATAATCATTTTTTACTGCTGTGTCCTTACACCCATTTGCTGTGGTTACGATCTGGCTTACGCTATACAATCCGGTTGAAGTATAATTATGCACAGGGTTTTGTTGTGCAGATGTGCCTCTATCTCCAAAATCCCAAAGCCAGGTGTTAGCAATATCGTTGCTTACCGCAGCATCATTAAAGGAAACATTTCCGGCATCACATAAAACGGTGGATAGTGCATTAAAGTTAGCCTGAATACTGAAAACTCTTATAGTATCTATCCCTGAAAAAGGCACCTGGCAGCCATTTGCATCTTCCAGGATTAATTTGGGCAGATAAAATCCGGTATCAGTATAGGTGTGAGAGATAGAAGAGTCAGTCGTTCTTAGAATAGTTCCATCATTGAAATCCCATATAAACACGAGATTGTTTTGGGCGGTTGCTTTAAAATCTGTTTTTAAAGAATCACAACTTGTGAGATTTGAATAATTTAGAACTCCTTTAGGTCCATTAACTATAATTGTACTAAGCTTCTCATCAACGCATCCTCCCGGCCCTGTAACTCTTAGCTTTACAATATATGTTCCCGGAACGTAATAGATGTGCACAGGTGATGGCGATGATGAAGAAGAATTTCCATCTCCAAAATCCCATAAAAAACTATTATAGTTTACAGAAGTATTAGTGAATGTTACCAAAAAAGGAGGACAGGCGCTTATTGAATCACTTAAAGTAAAGCCGGCTATAGGCAGGGCAACCACTACATAATTTATTTTTTTAATGCTATCTGTACAACCGTACTGGTCGGTTATTGTCAGACTTACTGTAAAAACACTTGTTGACATATATTGATGAACAGGATTGGCATCTGAAGAGGCAGTACCATCTCCAAAGTTCCACAAATAAGTTACATTGGTGCCTTGAGATGTATTGATAAATTGCACCGGTGCTGTTGGACAAGTGATCGTGTCATTGCTGGTAAAAACTGCAACCGGTTTTGATATGGCAAGATAATTTTTCCTCTCTAAGCTATCCGTACACCCGTTAGTATCTGTTATGTTCAATTTTATAGAGTAAGTGCCTGCATTAATATAACGATGGGTAAATGGAGGCGCACTTAAAATATCAGTTGTATTATCTCCATAATCCCATACCCATTGAATTATAGGATGGGTACCATCATTTGCCGAACCATCAATAAAAATAACGCTGGTATTTGCACAGGAGATTGTAGTACTGCTAAATGTTGCGACAGGCCCTTGTACATTTATGTAAGCGGGTTTTAACAGCGTATCCCTGCAACCAAACTTGTCAGTAATAATAAGCCTTGCATTAAAAAAACCTGATGTTACGTATTCGTGAGAAGCAGAATCACGAACAATTTTTGGCGGAGAACCATCCCCGAAGTTCCAGTTAAAACTGGAAATTCCCGATGCATTATTCAGGGATTTAAAATAGGCTGAAGTGCCCCTGCAAATGTTTGTATCAATTGCTGTAAATTTTGCTTTTTCTTTTATGGTTTGAATATTTACGGCCTTGGTATTATCACAACCTGTTGAAAAATTGGTAACTTTTAAAGTCACGATGTAGTTACCTGTATCAGGAAAGGTGTGCACAGGATTACGTAACGCGGATACGATGCTTCCGTCCCCAAAATTCCATTCCCAACTGTCTGCACCTTTTGAGCTATCTATAAAGCTTTTTTGAAGCGGTTGAATGCAGTTTGATTTGGAGGTAAATTTTGAAATAGGAGGTTTTATATAAACATAGGCAGGAAAACTAATTGAATCAGAACAACCGTCGCTCGATACCGTAAGCTTCACTTTAAAATACCCGGTATCTGCGTACACATGCGAAGGGTTTTTAGTTGTTGAAGTTCTTTTATCTCCAAAATCCCATAACCATTCATTTACATTTCCGGTGGAAAGATCTGTAAAATTAATGGGAATATTTGCGCAGGCTGTAAGGGGGCTGGCGCTAAAATCAGCCACAGGCTTATTACCCGCAATTACCCCGTTCACTATGCTTGCTGCTGCGCTGCAGCCACCGATTGTAGCGATAGTGAGTGAAACAGTATAACTGCCGGTAAGTGTAAAAGTATGTGTGGGCGTTGCGGTAGTATCAGTACCTCCATCTCCAAAATCCCAGTTGTATTTTAGTACCGGGTCAGGCGAACTTATTACCGCCGTAAAAGGATAGGCAAAGGGTATACAATTTTTAAGTGGCAGATAAGGAAAATCAATTGTTGGAGCATTAACTTTTATATAATTCATCTTTTGCAAAGTATCCTGGCAGCCGGAAATGTTGGTTATAATCAGCGTAACATCATAATTACCGGCAACGCTGTAAGTGTGTGCAGGATTGGCCATAACCGAGGTTGATCCATCGCCGAAATCCCAGCTATAGCTAGTTGCCCCGGGCACATTACTCGTAAAATTTACCGTGAATGGGGTTAGACAAGCCACGCTATCGTCTGCGGTAAAAGAAATTTTTTGTTTAGATAAAACGGTAACCGGTTTTGAAACAGAATCAAGACATGCGCCAAAATCAGCGATCATTTTTATCGTGTAATTGCCCGGTACATTATACAATTTATCAGGATTAAGGGTACCGGAGGTTGTGCCGTCTCCAAAATCCCAGGATACATTTACAGGCACAGGTAAACTGGTATTGGTTAACGAAAAAGAAACGCCGGCGCATACCGCCACAGGACTGACAAACGAAGGGGTTACAGTACCGATGTCAATTGTTTTTTGGATTTTGTCTGAACATCCACCTGTGTCGGTTAAGGCAGTCAACTGAATGGTAAAATTGCCGGCTGTTGTATATACATGCGAAGGATTAGTTTGAGTAGAAACAGTTCCATCTCCAAAATCCCACTGATACTTAATTGAGGATGATCCTGCAGAGAGATTTTGAAAATCTAAAGTTACAGGAGGTTTACAGGTACTTTGCAAAGTATACTTAAACCCTGCAGTAATTTTATCTCCTGTATTAATTAATTTAGATTTTGAAGCGGCCCCGCCACAGCCAAAATTATTTTTTACCTGCAGGGTTACGTCAAATGTACCAGGTGAAGTGTAGGTATGCTGTAGGTTTTGACTTGTGCCGATAGAGCCATCTCCAAAATCCCATTGCCATGTATTTAAAGAACCGCTGCCGGCAACAGTTTGGTCAGTAAATTGTACTGATAATGGCAGGCAGCCTGAAGAAGGCGTGACTGAAAAGTTTACGGCAGGGCTAACCAGTACGTCAATATATTTATCTTTTATAATAGTATTTGAGCCGCCTGCGTTAGTTACCACCAGGGTGATTTTATATTTGCCAGAAACAAAATAGATCGTAGATGGCGTTCTGGAAGAAGTAATTGTGCCGTTACCCAGGTCCCATTTCCAGCTTGTTGGATTTCCGGTTGACAGATCAGTAAACTGAACTATAAGCGGGGCACAACCGCTAACCGGTGTTGCAGAAAAATCAGCAAGAAGCTGTGCGGAAATGTTTCCTGTACACAACAAGGCCAACAAAACTATTAAGGCTTTTAAAAATAGTTTTTTATGGAAAGCTAGGCTCATAGATTTTAATAATCCCATCGTTATCAGCTATCATTCAACAGCCGTCAGAAGAACAATAACAGCGGGGTACTCCGGCTGAAGTTGGTTGCTGACTGCTCAAGGCCATGCATCAATTTTTAATTAAATTACCGATAAATATTGATTTCTATTTTTACAATATACTTTATTAAAAAATAATGCAATTCGTCGGGGATATTGTTTCCCTCTTACCTGTGAATACTGGTCTTATGAAGAAATATAATTCAGCATTAAGGTTAGCGAACCAAAGCAATATTTCCTTTAAAAGTGAGCGTAGTATTGTTGTCACAAACGATATCCATTATATAAATAAAAACATCCGGAAGAAGTTTTTGGCCCTTTGCTGTGCCGTCCCACCCTGATGCAATATCGTTGGCATAGATATTCGATTTTTCAAATACTACTTCACCCCACCTGTTGAATATCTTTAAGATCTTTACCAGGAAAACGCCGCTACCTCTCGGGTAAAAAATATCATTTACTCCATCGGCGTTTGGTGAAAATGTATTTGGTGTAAAAACGTTGGCATTATTGCAAAGAACATTTACGGTAACTCTGTCCCGTGCAAGGCAACCGCCGGTGTTGCTAACCTCCACAGTATATTCTACTGACTCTTTAGGATTAACTGAAATGCCGGGGTAACTGTTTCTGAAAATACCCGACGTTGGCGACCAGTTTACACTGGTAACATCACTTGAAATAACCGGCAGCAACTCAATAGTTTTTCCAACATTAATTGTTTTATCGTCACCTGCATTTACTACCGGTATAGGGTAAACTTTTATGGGTACATAACCGGTATCGCTATAGCAACCTCTATTGTCTGATGCAATTACGCTGTAATTGGTAGTTTGTAAGGGAGTTGCTATGGGGCCGGCAAGTACCGGATTATTTAATCCGGTTGAAGGCGACCAAATATATTTTTCTCCGCCGCTTGCGCTAAGCACCGTTGACTTTCCGGCACATAAAGTATCTTTCTTACTCACCTGTATTTTAAAAGGGAATTTAACAGCTATTGAAATAGAATCTGGTGCCACACAGCCATCAACACTTGTGCCTACAACCACATACTTTACAGCGCTATCGGGCTTTGCTGTTGGGTTAGCGCAGTTTGTGCAGGAAAGATCAATTGACGGCGACCAGCTATAAGTTGCCGCTCCATTTACAAATAAATTAATTGAATTTCCGCTACATACAATTGTGTCAGACACAATAGTTACAACAGGAACCGGGTAGGCCTGTACAATTTTATTTGTTGCAGCAATACAGCCGCTTGAGTTGGTGGCGGTTAATTGTATTGTATAGCTATTTGGCAAAGAATAGACCTGGTCAGGTGGATTTTGTAGGGTAGAAGTGTTGCCGTTACCAAACTTCCACGCCCAGGATAAAGCTGATGTATCAGCAGTTAATATCTTACCCGAAAAATTTAGTACGGCTGGTACGCATGCTCCGACACTTGATGCTATAGCTATTTTAGGAGTGTTAATAACTTTAATTTGGCCTGCAATGCTTAAAGAGTCCATACAACCTGATTGTGTTGTTACCTTTAATTTTGTATAGTATAATCCGCTATTTTGATAACTATGAACGGGGTATTGCTCATCAGATATAGTGCTGTCGCCAAAGTTCCATTGATAAGAAATTATAAGATCATTACTTATACTGTAATCACTAAATTTTACTGTTCCGGAATCACATAATACAACAGGGGAAGTGTTGAAATCTGCCTGTACTCCATAAACCACAATGGTATCTGCTCCTATAATTGGCACCTGGCAACCACCTGCATCACTTAATATTACCCTCGGTAAATAAACGCCGGGGTTAATGTATGCATGCGTTAAAACCGAATCAGGAGTACTCACAGTTGTGCCATCATTAAAATCCCATACAATGGAGAAAGTGTTTTTTGTAAAAGCCTTAAAACTGGTTTGTAAGCGAACACATCCGATGATATTTGTATAATTAAAATTACCACTTGGGCCTTTTATAACTATCTGACCTGTTTTTTGATCAGTACAACCTCCCTGGCTTGTTATTTTTAAAATAACCTTATAAACACCGGGAAATGCATAAAAATGAGATGGGTTAGGTGCTGACGAAGTATTTCCATCACCAAAATCCCACGAGCTGCTAATTGCATTTAAAGAAGTATTGGTAAAAGTTACAACAAGCGGAGGGCAGTTGCTCACTGAATCACTGATTGAAAAGCCGGCTACAGGGATAACAACTTTTATATAGTCTTTTTTAAAAATGTAATCAGTACAGCCATATTTATCCGTTATGGAAAGGCTTACAGAAAATATTCCTTCTGTTGAATATTGATGAACTGGATCAGCTTGCGAAGATGTTGATCCATCGCCAAAATTCCAAAGATAAGTAAGACCGGGCCCCGTGGAACTATCGATAAAAGTAACAGGCATTTGCGGGCATGAAGCCGTATCATTAGTGTTGAAATCAGCGACAGGTTTTGAAATTATCAATATATCGGGTTTCTCCAGGCTATCTGCGCACCCTTTACTATCAATTACCTTAAGGCTTACGGTGAATATTCCTGCTGATGAATACGCATGCTGAAAGGGCGCCGCCGATAATGTTTCTTTAGTGCTATCTCCGTAATCCCATATCCACTGCTGAATGTTAGATGTACCATCTGGAAAAGATTTATCAGTAAAAGTTATTGCAGTGTTCAAACAGCTTCCGGTGATGGCCGGATTAAATAATGCGGTAGGCCCATTTACGCGGATGTATAAAGGTTTCATCAAAGTATCACTGCAACCTAAATGATTAGT
>JBDSFG010000371.1:0-4243 GCA_039919615.1 Ginsengibacter sp.
AAAAGCCTTTGATGTTTGTACAAATTATGATATTGCTATCTCCAATTATTTTAATAAAACAAACTTCAGCAATCCATTCAGCACACAAAAGTCAGTGTTACGTTATGGCGAAAACCCACACCAGCAGGCATCTTTTCATGGAGAATTAAAAAAAATATTTGACCAACTCAATGGCAAAGAGCTTTCTTATAATAACCTTGTTGATGTAGATGCTGCATTCAATCTAATAAACGATTTTAAAGTCTCGCTTAAGACGCGAGATTTAAAGGGGGTCCCAATTTTTGCCATAATAAAACATACAAATGTTTGCGGCATTTCCTCGCGTGCTACAGTACTTGAAGCATGGAAAGCCGCTTTGCAAAGTGATCCTGAAAGCGCCTTTGGAGGCGTACTTATTACCAATACAGACATCGATAAGCAAACTGCAGTTGCCATTAATGAGCTATTTTTTGAAGTGCTTATTGCGCCTTCTTTTGATGAAGATGCGCTCACGATTTTACAATCTAAGAAGAACCGGATTCTTTTACGGCAAAAAGAGTTTGATCCACCTGGCGAACAATCCAAATCAATTTTGAATGGCACACTAATTCAGCAAACAGACATTGGAAATTACAATGAATGGAAAGAGGTGGGAGGAAGGGAAACAACTGATGAAGAAAAAGCAGATTTAAAATTTGCCAATATTATTTGCAAGCATTTAAAAAGTAATGCAATTGTGTTGATAAAAGATAAACAACTAATTGGCAAAGGCTGTGGCCAAACATCACGTATTGATGCACTACGTCAAGCCATTGAAAAAGCAAAGCAATTTAATTTCAGTCTCCAAAATGCTGTGCTTGCAAGCGATGCTTTTTTCCCTTTTGATGATTGTGTAAAGATATCTTATGAAGCAGGTATTACTTCTTTTATCCAGCCGGGCGGCTCTATCCGTGATAAAGACTCAATTGAATTTTGCAAACAAAATAATCTTGCAATGGTAATTACAGGGTTAAGGCATTTTAAACACTGAGTTTATTAATCTCTTTTTAAAATCATTTCTTAAACCTCTCCTTCCATATTTCATTAAATGTCTTTTTACTAAAATGTAATTCACTCCTGTGTTTTTGCCAGCCTTTAAAAATTTTATTTACTAACTGGTTTTTCAGGTTACCATTTCCCATATTCATCATGCTCCTGTTCAATGATGCTCTCTTCCATAATTTCCACGCAACTTTTTCTCCAAAAGATACATGGCCGGTTTCCACAGCCTCATTACGATTCTCTAAAAGCAACTCGTGCAAATTGATCCTGACCGGGCAAACCTCTGTACAATTGCCGCATAGCGAAGACGCATAACTCAAATGTTTATATTCATCCATGTTCTGCAAATGCGGGGTAATAACACTACCAATCGGACCACTGTATGTTGCGCCATAAGTATGTCCGCCAATATTTTTGTAAACCGGGCAGGCATTTAAACATGCACCGCAACGAATGCAATACAAGCTCTCTCTTTGTTTGCCATTGGCTAAAATATTTGTGCGGTTATTGTCCAGCAATATCACATACATTTCTTCAGGGCCGTCAGTTTCGTTTGGTTGTCTTGGTCCACTTACGATGGTATTATAAACAGTTACTTTTTGCCCTGTTCCAAAAGTAGAAAGTAGTGGCCAGAATAAAGCAAGATCATTAATTGATGGTATGACCTTCTCAATTCCTGTAATTACTATATGCGTTTTAGGCCATGCACAACTTAGCCTCGCATTTCCCTCATTCTCTGTGATGGCCACACCTCCGATATCACAGATGATAAAATTTGCACCTGTTACGCCAACTTCGGCCTGTATATACTTTTCTCTTAATTTATCACGGGCAACCAATGTGAGTTGCTCTGGGGTTAGTTTCGGATCAGTACCCAATTTTTCTGCAAAAAGCTTTGCCACATCTTCTTTGCTTTTATGCATAGCCGGTGTAACAATATGGTATGGCGCCTCGCCGTCTAATTGCTGTATATATTCGCCAAGATCAGTTTCTACGCTCTCAATATTATTCTTTTCTAAAAATCTGTTAAGATGAATTTCTTCAGTAACCATGCTTTTACTCTTCACCAGCGTCTTGCAATTTTTTTCTTTACATATCTGTAAGATATGTGCAAGCGCCTGTTCTCCATCCTGTGCCCACAGAACCTTTCCACCTCTTTTATTAAATTGCATTTCAAACTCTTCCAGGTTTTGATCTAACGTTTCGAGAGCACGCCATTTAATATTTTTAGCCCTTTCTCGCGCAAGTGGAAGATCAGCAAATTGCTGTTTACCCTCCGGCAAATGAGAATTATAGCGGGCTATATTGAAGTTGATCTTTTGACGGTGCTCAAGATCAGCACTTTTGATCGTACTCTTTGCTTTGAATGTTGATGAGTTCTCTGTCATTAATTATTTAGATTAAATTTTTTATTCAAATCCTTTAGTGTTTTTCCGGAAATAGTATTTTATTCCATTCAAGACTGTTTTCATATAAAGTTATCCAAACAAATTATTATCAGCCATAAAAGTATAATTCAATAACCTGCTGCTTTGCTACGCTGCTTGATGCCTCTCAATATTTATCCACCCCTGACGAAGAAAATATTGATTATTTTCATGCTCAAATAAAAATAAAACTTGCATATGAAAATAACAAAATTTATAATCGTATTGCTGCTGTTGCAGGTTTCCATTACCTTAACTGTAAATGCACAAAAACAATTCAAAGCATTATTGGTAACTGTAACAAACGGGTGGCGTCACGAAGCTGTTCATGCAGGCGTTCTTGCTATTCAGCAGTTAGGCCTTAAAAACTTTTTTGATGTGGTATATTTTGATGATCCAAAGAGTTTCACTGATAAATTTTTAGAACAATTCAAGGTGATTATATTTTTAAGTACTACCGGAAATATTTTTGATACTGCCCAGAAGAAAGTGATGGAAAGATTCATTCAATCCGGAAAAGGCTTTGTAGGAATACATAGTGCTTCTGATACTGAATATGATTGGGAATGGTACACTAAACTAGTTGGCAGAATGTTTTATATTCATCCTCCTGTGCAAACTGCTAAATTAAAAGTGCTGGATAATAAATTCCCCGGGCTTGATGGCTTTAACGACAGGCTCTGGACTGATGAAGAATACCAGTTTGGCCCCGAGAAAATCCCGGGCTTAAATTACATCCTGGCGGTAGATGAAAAAACATACAAACCAAAAGTAGACTGGGGAGCAAAGAAAACCGACGGAATGGGCGATTTTCATCCGCTTGCATGGTATCATGAGTATGATGGTGGAAGAGCTTTTTATACAGCGCTGGGACATATACCATCCGCTTTTAGTGATCCCGGATTGCTGAATCATATTTATGCCGGTATCCTTTGGGCAGCTACTGGCAAAAAATAATTACCCGGAATTCTATATCAGAAAATCTAATCCCTGCTTCTTCCCTTGTAAATTAATATATACTGCACAAGCATAACATTTGAAGCAAGCGCAGCAACAATGTAAGTAAGCGCTGCCCATTGTAAAGCATCCTTTGGAGATAATGCCCTGCTGTTCGTAAAGTGTCGGGGCATCTTAATAATACCGATGAAATTTGGTCAAAATATTTTAATGTCTTAACTGGATACTATCGTTGATAGGTATGCCTTCAACTTTTTTCAACTTTAATGTTTGCTGCATAAAATCTTCAATGGCAATTTGAACTCCCCGCAGGTCCCTGGATTTTATATAACTGGCCATCACATGATCTCCCGTTTTTGGCATTGCTTTTTTTATTTTTATTGTTGAGCCAAGTTCATCAAACATTTTTAGCATTGCAGGAACGCTTACTACACTATCCTGGTGCACGCTATCTTTAAAATAATACAACATCAGCACCGGCTGTTTTACCTTTTCAAATGTTTCTTTGGTCATAGTAGTTTCAAGCATTTCCTGCAACTGTGCCAGTGGCTTCAATGGATAACGATAATGCCAATACTCCCTAAAAACAGGGCGATCGTCACTGGAGATAATATGATCATTACCGGTAATCATTTTTGCCATTTGTAATCCCCAATGGTTATTGAGCAGGTAAGCATCTTTATTATTTATGGCAATATTTGGACTCATTAATCCCAGATTTTGCAGTAGCGTTATCCTGTAAGACTCAATGGCAGCTTTGTAGTTTCAATAAAAGAGAAGAGACTCTCATACCATAGCCTTCTTTTCAGGGGAACAGACATTTTTAGTACATTGCTTTC
>JBDSFG010000095.1:0-7630 GCA_039919615.1 Ginsengibacter sp.
GCTGCTGGGAGCACTTCTTGGCGGTGGCGGAGGAGGCGGTCTGATGGGCGGCGGCAGAGGCGGTGGTCTCCTTGGTGGATTAGGTGGAATGTTTGGAGGCGGCGGAGGCGGTGGGCTGCTGGGCGGCTTGCTCGGCGGTGGAAGAGGTTTTGGTGGTGCAGGTGGCTTGCTTGGCCGTGTACTTGGTGGTAGATTTTAACACCGATGCGTGGATCGAAAGATTGAAAGACATGCTTATTATAAGGAACCGGTAATACGTTGTAGAAACCCCGGTAATAGAAACTTGTGGAAAATCCGTTAGATTATATATGTATAGTTCTGCAAAAAATTATTTAACCGGTGGGCAAGGCATTTACTCATAAGGGTTGAATAAAATTTTTATTCTCAACCAAATTTTCAGGCAGCATGTCTATCACATCTTTATTACAACCACCGCCTGGTCGTGCTCCGCTAATATCTATGAAGAAACACGGCTTAAGGAGAAACAATATTTTGTAAGTGAGGTTATAGGCTATCCCCACCAGAAAGCTGCGGCAATAAGGCAATAAAGCCCTATCAGCGCCAGCCCTTCAAGCCAGATTGATTCTCCGTCAAAAACAACAAACGAGCTTACTATTACTGCCAGTGCCAGGCAGGCGAGTAACATAGGTGTTAAAACAAAAGAGAGTACGGCACCTCCTAATACAAATGAAAGCAGAACGAGTAACGGAAATAAGCCAAGTGCTACCTGGAGAGAACTGTTTAATATAACACTTACGGCATAATCAGACTGGTTACGGTAGGCAAGCTGAATACCAACAAGATTTTCTATAGCATTTCCTGCAATTGCAACGATCACCAGCCCGGCAAAGGTTTCATTAATCCCCAGTTTTTGCATGGCAGGCTGAAGGGCTTCTACAAACCAATCTGAAACAAATGCAGCAGCTATCCCTGCGCCGGCAAGTACAACTAATGTTAGGCTTAGAGACCAGGCTTTGTGACCAATTGCTGTATCAGGCCTAACAGACAATACAGTCTTATCACCTGTAATTGAAAAATAAAGACTGGCTACAAATAGAACCAGTAAAACAATGGCTACATAAACATTTAAAGAATTAAGATGAGATTCGGCTGAAGTATGTAATACGTTGGTTAATGTGGGAATTGCCAAGGCGGCAAAGGCCAATATCATTAAAGTTGCCATCATTTTTGGGGGCTCAGAATTGAAACGCTGCGTACCATTTTTAAGACCGCCAACGAACAATGCCAATCCCAATACTAATAGAGAATTTCCCAGTATCGATCCGATCAACGCCGCCTGAACCACTTTATCCAGCCCCGCTTTTAAGGCAAAAATACACACAAATAACTCAGGCATGTTTCCTAAAGCAGATTGTAATATACCTGTAGGCCCCGGCCCCATGCGACTGCCTAATTGTTCAGTAGCATCTCCGACAATCATTGCCAATAACGCAAGTGCTGCCGCTGTTATTATAAACACAAACACTGCGTTTGTATTCGTGTAGTGTAAAATAGCGGCAATTAATGTAACCACTAACGCAGCAATTATTATTAGCTTTTCTTTTTTATCCATTGTAGTTAAATATCTTTTGATGGCGCACGCATCATCGCTGACTGATTTGAAATTAGGCAGTTTTAAAACTTCCCGATTCCATTACTTACCCGTACTCCATGTTTCCAAATGCCAACAATACTTCCCGTATGTTTTATGGTAATCGACGGATTGCCCGCCGAACACATAAACACTGTTTCCCATATTTGTTGTAAGTGTGCCCATTGTTCTCTGCCTGAAAGCACTTTGACGCCGTTATTTCGTTGCCGGAAATTTGCATAAATAATATTTTGCCCAGGCTCTCCAGCGGTACCATTAGTTATTGTAACTTCTTTAATTACTTTATTTTTTAACCGAAAGGTGAATAGTGAAAACTACAGAATTTAGAATTTCAACACCGAAGATAAAATCTTTTCATTTTAAAAGATTTCTGATTTAAGTTTTGCAGAAGTGCCGAATATTATTTGTAGAGGCCAAAAATATCCCCATCACCAGAATGAAGAAATAATTGTTAGTTGGGTGTAGTGGATATAAAAACTGTGGAGAAGGTTTTGATATAATTATTTTAGTATTAAAACAGTACCGGTTAAATTTTCGTATCTGTAAACTTTAAACAACTAAAATAAATATTATGGTAAAGTATGCATTATTAGCCCGTGTGGAAGCCAGGCCCGGTAAGGAAGACGCCGTAGAGCAGTTTTTAAAATCTGCACTTCCTTTGGCTGAAGAGGAAAAGGATACTATGTCATGGTATGCGCTTAAAATTGGTCCATCAACCTTCGGCATCTTTGATACTTTTAATGATGAAGAAGGCCGTGAGGCGCATTTAAAAGGCAAGATTGCTGCAGCCTTAATGCAACATGCAGATGAGCTTTTAGCAACACCGCCTGTAATTGAAAAAGTTGAATTGCTTGCGGTAAAAGAATCATGATTTATCAGGGCTTTTGTTACCCTTATTTGGAGAACGCCCTTTTTTTAGTTTAACCCTTATCCGGGTATCTACTCAGGAGACAAGGCTTAAGAAGAGGTCGCAATAATTATCTGGCAGTTTCCTGGTGTAGCGCTTGTTTATAATATTTAAACGTTTGCTGGTTGCCCTGGTAATATTCTAAAAGATTTACATAACTATCTACCATAAACTTTCTTCTTTTCCCAAGGGGTTGAAGGCCGTTTACACAGGTCTGGTAAGGGTTAATAATGGCATTAGGGACGCCCGGAACGTGTCTCAAATCGTTATTTTTACTAACTAAATAGCCTTGACAATCCTGGTGATTTTCTTTTTTATCGAAACTATTCAGGCAAACGAAGATGATGAGAATGGCAATAGATAGCGGCAGGTATATTTTATAATATTTCATGATGAAAGTGTTAGTATTTTAAAAATTGATATTCAATTATTTTCTCCAAATTCCTTTATATTATTTGTTTATTCGGTAATAGCGTAGATTTTGTCTTCGTATCCCGTCGCCTTGTCCTCATCCTCTGCTACGTATTCATAATAATCCATGAGGTTATCATAACAATCTAGTAACAAAATAAAATCGGAAACATTATCGAGGTCTATTTCTCCTTCAATATTTGTCACGCATTTTTCGTAAGCGCCTGCCTGGTCTTCATTCAACATACCATCAGGATCTTGTTGTAAATACTGATTCATTTGCACTAAGTAATTCTGGCAATCCTGCTGCTCATCAGTAAATTTATGTGCTTTTGCATCAGAAATATTTACAAGCACGAAGAACACAAAAATGCAAACAATTGCCTGTGAAGCCGTTTTAACATGTTTCATAATTTTAAGTTTTTATTTTTTTTGAATTGCATTACAAGATAAATTTTTTAACTCAGCAGGTAATTCTTCTTTGTCAACGTAGTTCTGCCATGTTGTGTTAGAACCTGCGCTTATTTTATTGCAAATAAGATCTGCTAACACATCTGCACTGGCAGGCCATTTATAAATTTCACCATTGTGATACCCGGCTAATAAGTATTTATTATCGCTGGTAAAAGCTACCGTAACGGGATATGTTTGTGCCGAACAGATATCGGGCAGCGATAAAATCTCAGGCGTAGCATATTGCCAATCTTCTTTTTTACTAAGATCATTGATTTCTACATTCCTATCCCAACTTGCTGTGGCTAAAAACTTTCCATCCTTGCTGCATGTAATTGAAAATATACGCTGTGCCTGGTTTTGATTGGTTTCAACATAAAAATCTGTCAACCTCACTTTGCTTAATTTTCCTTCCTCGCTCCCGATATAAAGAAAATTTCCACTTACATCAAATTGAATTGAGTACGGTATTCCGGTGCCCGGCAACTTTATCTTTACAAGAGAATCTTTTTTAATTAATAATAAACCTGAATCAATGCCAACCGCAATCATACCCTTGGTTACTGTCATGCATTTAAATGCGATACCGGGTACAGAAAGTGAATTTTCATTCCACAGAATCCTTTGAGTTTGAGGAAGCGAATCTGATGATATGTACTTACCACCAACATAATTAAAATGCTTTTTTTCTTTCCATTTCAAATAGCTGTAATGATCGCTGGTATTCCATCCTATTATTGCTGAATCAGTAAGCGCTAATAAATTACCTGCATCAGTATACAATATAGCTTTTGCAGATTCATCTTCATCAGGCATTTTTAAAGAAATTGCGTCACCAGTTTTCTTGTGCAAATCAAAAACCTTGATAAATGGAAACCAGCCGCAAACAGCGAGATAATTTTTATCGGGGCTTGAACAGATACTTGTTACAGGCAGATCCTCAATTGTATCTGTTCTAAAATCGAAAAAAGTTTCAGACATTGTATTGGCATTTCCCGATCGTGCTCTCAAAATCTTACCATTAAAATAACCTGAATAAACGTAGTCATTAACAACCTCGATCGCAGTTACTGACTTGCTTTCAGCAGCAGAAAAAATAAAACTTGAATCAAAATCCTGCTGAGTATTATGTTCATCTAAAAGCTGTATCTTATGAAACATATCCGTGTAAAAATTTCTGAAGTCGTTACCTTGATTTTCTTTATAAAACAAGTATGCTGCTCTTGAAATAAATGCAGCGCTGTTAAAATCCAGGCTGTTTGCAGCATAGCTTGATACAATCAAAAGCTTTTGAGAATATTCAATATTTTTCAACCGGGTTGCTTCAGCATTCTTAGTGTATGCAAAAATTGAAATAGCGGATAACACAACTAAAACAATAACACCTGCCACAATACTGCGGTTTCTTATTTTTCTTATTCTTGCCTTGTGCTGTTTTAATTCCTTTTGTCTTTCGGTTTCAAGCCGAACAATTTCTTCTTTTTCTTCCCGTTCATTTTTGGCTTTAAGTATTGGAGCCACAAGGGTATCGTGGCTAAGCTCGTAGCTTATGCCCCCTGTTGTATTTGGTTCACTGCGTAATATATGGTGTGTGTCGTGCAGGTAAGCAATAAGGTCTTTATCTATTTCTTTTTCTTTCAGCACTACCACATCGGGCAGGCTTACGCGGTTGCCATCAATTATGAGTTTGTTTTCGATAAGCAGGCGGGCAGCCAGCTGTTTTTGAGCCGGCTCAATATTATTGATCAGCTTATCATATTGCGTACGGAAAATATTTTGCAGGTCACCAAGCATATCAGGTTCTACAACAAGACTTTTTTCTTTTTCGCTATAGGGTAATTTGTTTTCTATAACCAGGTTTTCGGCATATTGACAAACCGTTTGCAACTGAAAAGTTTCAATGCCTTTTTGCCCGCTTTGGGTAAGGTAGTCCAGTATTTTGTCGATGCAATCAGCCGTGTAGCCAAAAGATGGTGACAGGTAACGATCCACTTTATCAATCGCAGGTTTTACAATAGTCTCAATCGCAGCGTCACGGTCAAGCGGTTTCAGTTCGTAATAGTTTTTCTGTATATCGGGTAAATAATCTGCCAGTGTATTCAGCAGGCTGATACGATCCGAACGTAAGGACAGTACTACTTTTACGGCAGGTTGCCTGTAGAGGAATTCCAGTTCTTCATTTGATAAAAAATTCGGATTGTCTCTTAATCTGTTGGTGATGGATTTGCTGATGTATGCCGGCACCTTGTAATAAAGTAAGTCTGACAGTTGTCTTTTAAATTGTCTGATATCTTCCTGGTTGTAGGTAAACAATTCTTCAAACTGGTCAAATACAAGTATATACATTTGGGGGTCATCAGCATCCTGATGTTGCAACCCTTTCATGCGCAACCAAAGTGTATCGCTACCTGCACCCAGTTTATCCAGTACAGGATTTGGCAATGCTCCAGGTAATTTGAATAAGGAAGTAGTAATGGGAGATAAGGACTGATCGAAGTATGCGCCGAACCTGATCTTTATAGTGGTATATTGATCCTCTTCGTCGAATAACGGCAACACCCCGGCATTAAGCAGAGAACTTTTACCAAGGCCGGATTTGCTGTACAGCAGCACCAGTTTTTCCAGGCTAATAAGCTGGTATAGCTTTTTGGTATCGGTAGTTCGCCCATAAAACAAATGCCGTTCATTTTCCGAAAAAGGCTTTACACCGGGGTACCTATGCGTTTTAATTTGTTCCATTCTCATTGCCTTGGTAAATGATGGCGTTTATGATTGAGCCTGAAAGATTGATTCAAGTTCCTTTTCGTATTGGGTAATCTTTTTACTGATAGCTTCAATATTATCCTCAATATCCATTTGTTTAATAGGATCTTTTTCGTCGTTCTGTAATTGCTCATACTCCTGCACCAGTTTGTTTTCCCGGGCTATATTTTCTCTCAGATCCTTCTCCTTTTCATCCATAACATTTACTCCTTGTATCGCGGTGAAATCACGAAGCAACCCTGCTTCCTTACATTTATCGTGAAGGGTATTTACAAATACATTATTATCTGCGCCAATAAATTGAATACGGTAATGATTAATGCATAAAGATTGCGCCTCATTACTCAGCGCATTTGAAGAGGCATACCGGATGAAATTGTATTGTTTATCATTAAGCTTCAGCAAGCTAAGCATAAGCTGCACATACCATTTATCGAACTGGAAACCCAGGAAAATATAATTAGTGGCAGATTCAAGTGCTGTTCGTAATTCCTGTGGCAGTACATTATTTCCCATCAGGGCTTTGAAATATTCAAACAGGTCGTCATGAGACAATATGAGCGTATCAAGGTTGGTAACGCTGCCAAATAAATTGTAGATAAGTGGTTTTTGTATGCCTGGTGTTTCAGCAATATCTTTTTTTATTTTTTTATCAAAAAATTCAAAGACATGTGGGTAATTTTTTTGTACGAAAAATCTTTTTAACGCAATATCAGGATTTACAGAAATAGCCACATGAAAAGGTATTTCAGCAATTTTTTGAATGATGCCTTCATCTGCCTGTTCCTCAAAAAAATCGCTGATCTCTTTAAATAATCTTGTTTTTTCTTCAGGACTGGAGAATAGGAAAAAGCCATCGTGATTATAGGACAAAATTTTTTGTGGATTCTTAATGGCTAAATTTTCAAAAAATTCCTGTTGTCGTGACCTGGTATTGTCCTTTGTTCTGAAAAGTTCCGGGCCTAAAAAAAGGATGCATTTCTGTTTTTCAATTGTTCTTACGATAAATTTCCAGTTAATAGGTTCAACGCCATCTTCATCCTTACTTTTATCAATGTTAATTAATTGCTCTACTGCTTCAATCAATGTGTTGTAGTGGTCCGCCTGGTGCATATCCGGCGTAAGTGAATTAATATCTTTCAGGGTATTTATTATTTCACCATAATTGTCAAAAATCTTTTTATTGATCTTATAGTCGTCTCCAATAATTGTAATAGCATCGGAGCCAAACTTCATTATGGCATCATCGAGCTCCTTTTTTTTATCGCGCCAGTATTCGAGATAGTGCAGCTTTGGAATGGATTCGAAAATGTTCGCATCAGTTAATACTACCGGGAATATGCGGTTTTTAAAATCGAGATTCCGATAGATCTCGAGTAACTCAAACATGCAGTAAGCTGATTTAAGGTACTTATCGGAAATGACTACTACAACAGCTTTCCCTTTTCCAATGCGTTGCATAAAATCTGTGATCATTCCTTTAA
>JBDSFG010000098.1:0-6699 GCA_039919615.1 Ginsengibacter sp.
ATAAGTACAATAAACATTCGGTTTTATTTGCAAGAAGCAGGGATAGGAAATTTTTATCGCTGATGGAATTACATTGAAAATATGTTGGGTTATGAAGTTCATTATTATTTTTGAATGGGAGTACTAAGTTTAGTAAGCTTTTATGGTACCCGGTTAAAGCAGCAGAATATTTTTTGGTGCGGAAACTTATCGCTGCAAGATTATTAGAAGCTTTTACAGCAGCAAAAGTATTACCTGATTTTTGTGCCAGTATCAATGATTCTGTATAATAGCTTATTGGCTTTGAAAAATCTCCCGTATTCTTCCTTATCACTTCTCTTCTTAAGGCATTGCCAGCGTCAAGATAGTCATCGGAGAGATCAGGATCGCTGGCTTTGCTTCTGACCTGGATAGCTTTTTTATAATAAGCAATCGCTTCTATGTAGTTATTGCCAGCTTCACTTATTGCGGCCTTTATTTTATAATTGTTAGCCAACGCTTCGTAATCACCTTTAGCAATAAGAACAGATGCTTTATTTATATCTGTAACAGCATTTTTAATTTGTTGCACCGCTGCATAAGCCTGCGCTTGTTCATTAAATAAATCTATTGTAATGACTGAGTTTTTAATATCATAGGCCGTTTTTAATCCTAAAGCTGATTCTTCAATAGCCCTTTGAAAGTCACCGGTTTGGTAATATATGTGTGCTTTTCTATTGCGGGCAGCAATTACATTAATAAGCGTAAGCGAATCTTTAAAAAAATTGCCTGTTTCAATACATAGATCGTAATAATTCAGGGCATCTTTAAGCCGGTTTAAACCGGCGTAATAATAACCAAGATTATAATAGCTTTTAACAGCAAGTTTTTTATTGCTTTCTTTCTTTCCTGAAGTATTGATCTTTATAGAAGCAAGCGTGTAACTAATAGCCTCATTTAATTTCCCGGTTGAAAATTGCAATACCCCGATGCGATGCAACATTTGTGCATACACGGAATCGTTATTTAGTCTGCATTGGTCAAAAGCTTTTTGCAGCCTGAAAATCCCGGAAAGTTTTTCTCCTGCGGAGAGATCATTGTTCTTTTCAATCGCCAATAATTTAAAATAGAATTCGCGGCTGGAAGGACATTGCGGAAATGTTTTGAAGGGAAAGAATATAATCAATATGACTGTGCATAAATTAATCAGGATAAATTTATGTGCAGGAATAATACCCCTTAGTTTTTTAGCTTCCTTTTTTGGAGCAATTACCATCTTTAATATATCCGTTAAAGCGTAAGTCTGTTTCTATTAATCTTAAATTTTTCATTTCATTGAGCAGAACGCTTTTGTTTATTGTTCCGGGCATTGCACTCATTAACGCGTTATAATGCTGAGCAATTTTGCCAGCAACAATAGGTGTGGCGTAAGATGATCCAATAATAGAAGTTCCTCTGCCTAAAGGATCAATAAACCGATAATCATTATCCACTTCTGTATCGCAATCAACGCCGATATCAACGATGGTGTTAGAAAAATTTTGTGATGGACTTACCTTGCCGTTTGCAATTGAGATAGTTGTAATGGCTAATACATTTTCAAATTTTTTTGAAAGACTGGCTGGAAAAAAAGGATGATAGTCTAAGTTTCTGATTTTTTCGCTATTGAACTGGCCAATGGTTTCATCAGTGTTAGTATTCCCTGCGGCAGCAATGAGTAATATATTATTATCTGTTAAGTGCTTTTTTACAAACTGAGCTAGTATAGCAGGAGCTTCAGCATCTTTAGAAGCATAGAATCCAAAACTTGCATTTACAATTTTGGCGCCGCAGTTGGCCGCATAAGCAAATCCGCATAATACGCTAAACAGATCGCTTTTGCCATGATCATTGTGTATTTTAACTGGTAATATATTTATCTTTTGTTGTCCATATATAGTTTCCTGATCAATAATAAATTTTGTTACAGCGCTTCCATGGCTGGAAGGATAATCATCATCAGTAACATCATTTTTATAGGCAAAGTTCCAGCCCAGGCCGCCATCTCTCAAACAACTGTTTACCACATTTGTATACCTTGCTTTTATAGCGGGATAAAGGCCGGTATCAAAAACTGCTACAAGTACCGGCGGATTACTAAGCGATGGCCGGGCTTCCAATGTTAAATCATTGTCGCCTTTAGGTATGCAAGCATGTTGTTCCGGCAGATCGATGATCAAATTATAAGTAAAGAAAGCAATTGCATCGCCTCCACCACTCGGAGGCAGCCCTTTTGAAGTACTTCCCGTACCGGCAACTTTTTCCGAAATAAGCGTAGATACATTATCACCCTCCCAAAGCTCTAAACTGTCATCGCAGTATTTGCACAATTTTTTTACCAGCAAGCCACTATATTTTTGCAGGTTATCCTGCTTCCATTGCTCAAATTCAATATCAGATACTCCCGGTTTTTTCCACACCACTAACTGCGATGGAATATATTTTGAAGTACACTGGTCAATTATTAAATCAGGATCCGGACAACTTTTGTCTCTCTTATCATTCTTGTTTTTCTTATGCGTCTTTAAAGCCTGTTCCATAAATTTTATACCTAAAACTATAAGCAATCCATTAGCTATAATCTTTAAAACTTTTTCCATGATAAAACTTTTTTGATTTATGTTATTATTACCATTTAATGAGCCATTCTTCGGCCTCTTTCTTACCTTCTAACTGTTGATCTTTTACACGTTGCAAAAGTTTTTTCGCGGCTTCCTTATCTCCTTTTTCATTACGTTGCAATAAAGTTACCGCTTTAAGAAAAACTCCGGCGTTACTGAATAGTTTTTTATTTGCCAATTCATCAAAGTGCATGAGTGCGTTTTCATAATCTTTCTTAATCAGGTAAACAAGGCCAATGTATTCTTTTGCATCGCTATTATCAGGGTGGGTGTTGTAAATGTTTTTAAATAATTGCAGGGCAGAATCATATTGCTTTGTGTTATAAAAACTTATACCTTTTTGAAGACTGTCTTTTGACCCATCCATGGTTTGGCTTATCTGTGTAAGTGTTTGCTTCACATAGTTATTGGCGAGTTGCTGTGGTGTTTCTGACCGATATAAAAAATACACGGCGACAGATATTAACAGGCACGCAGCAGCAGCATAAGGCAGCCATTTTTGGAAATTTATTTTTTTTACAATTGGTGTATTATTTGATTTGCTTTTGTGTGTATCATGTTCAATTTCTGTCCATAATTGTTTCTTTTGCTCCAACAGCGTTTGCCTGATTGCCTCCCGTGAAGTAATGTAAAATGCTACTTCCTTAGCAAAGTTTTCATCCTTAGCACAGCGTTGTTCAAAGATCTCTTTTTGGGAATTATTCAATTTCTTCTCAAAGTAAGCTTCTATAAATTCAAGCGTTTCATTCATGATTTATAAATATATTTTTCATTTTTTCTTTTATTTTTTCCAGGCAGCGCAACCGTGTGGTCTTTGCAACTGCAGCATTGCTATAGACTAGTTTTCTTGCAATTTGATCATCCGTATAACCGTCTTCAAAGAGCAGCAAGATCTCTTTACACTTTTCGCCGATCACTTCTAAATACTGTTTAATAGCCATAAGTTTTTGCTCGTCCATCATTTTCTCAATTATACCTTTAGTCGCATCCGGCAGATGGCTTAATAATTCCGGTTCTGCTGAGGACTGATTAACCTTCTGCTTATTAGTCGTTCTTTTTCTGATGAGGTCAATACATTTATTTGAAAAAATCTGGAATAGGTAAGTTTTCAACGAGGATTCATTCTTAAAACTTTGAGTTGATATGTTTCTGATTACGGATAGTATGGCGTCGCTATAAGCGCTAAAACTATCGTCATTGCTAAGCTGGTATTTGCGGCTGCCTTCTTCAATAAAGTATTTGTATTCCCAATACAATGCTTTTTCATACCGGCTTCGATCGTTACCGTCTGTTAGCAAACCATTTAATATCTGGATATCTTGCATTAGGAAATAAATTGCTTTAAAAATAGCTAAGTATTTATTAAATTGATAAAAAACTGATCAAGTATTTTATTTGAAATACCTGGAAGATTTGTTTGCCTGACTTGTTGCATATTTTTTTGATAGCATGGAGCTACCTTTTCTGATTGTTTTTGTTTCCTTGATTAAATACGAATACGACAAATGAATTGAGTCTAAAATCCGGATCAAATAAGGTTGTCAATCAAACCAACTTCCGGACTTCATAGATGCAAGGAATACCGTTAATCTCTAATTATTTATCTCTTAAATTTAAATATCATGGAAACACACGTTCTTAAACAGGAAATATTGCTTGTACCATTTTCATTTTCTTTAAAACAATTATGTGAGAAAAATGTATCTGGCAATCGTCGCAATCTTTCGCAGGCGGAGCAACTTGAAGAGGCCTGTTGGAACGGCTTACTGGAAGAATTGCTTGGTGACATTATTAAAAAATCTGTTTGTGGCAGAAGACTTGGCCTATGGCAAATGCACATAGGTGAATATCTGCTCGAACTTGAACTCTGCAATTATCAGCAGCCCAGCGAGATGCATCTGTCTATCAATCCGGAAATTTTTATGGAGGCTAAAAATTATAACTAATGCCAGGCTTCATTAATAATTCTTTTGCAACTTCTGTGGGTCAAAGTCATTTCTTTTTGCGTTATATGCTTGCACCCAATTTTTTAAGTTAGCGTAAATTCGGTGACTGCCCTTTAATTGTACGGTTGCCTTACTCATCCTGGCTGACCATGGTACTATTATAACGTCATCCCCGTTCCTTGATTTTAAAATAAGCTAAGAAATTTGGACCCGGCATTCTAAGCAATTTAAAACCGTTCAAAGTTTGAAGATTATCTTTTTATATGGTAAAACACACTGGCGATTAGACACCCGGTTGACTTTAAATTATTTTTTAAAAATGATAATGTGTTTTGGAGAATAATTATTATTTTGTATAATTATTCAACTAAACTAACTGGCTGCGGAGTTTCATGAATTTTGAATAACAATCTAAAAAAATAAAAATTATTGTTTCCTGGTTTATAATTTATACGACTATTAAATTAAACAGCATATTTCTTAAATTTAATTCTTTACTATTGGCCTGAGAATGTTTCAACAACTATTAACCAGCGAAAGTCAATAAATTCTTTAGACCCTTTTTAATCTACCCGAATTATTTTAACAGCTATACTGTTTTAAATTATAGTACTTACATTTTTATTCACTTTTTAAAACTAAAAAATCATGTCATTTAATGCAAAACTAAAATTCGGTGGTAAAGACGGTATTGATGTACTCGCTTGCGACTACTCACTCCGCAGAGATGTGGATGCCAAAGGCCGCCCTTCTTCCGGCGTTTATGGAGGCACCATTAATCTTACAATCGAATCAACAGAAGACACAGCAGTTATTGAGTCAATGGTAAACCAGTACAAACCAATTGACGGTACCGTTACCTTTAAAAAAAGCGAGGAAGATGCCAAAATGAAAGAACTGACCTGGGAGAAAGGCTATGTCATTGCATTCCAGGAAAGTATTGACATAAAAGGTGCAAAGCCCATGCAGATTGATTTCACCATTTCGGCTCAAAAAATTAAGGTTGGCAATGCAGAACACAAAAATGAATGGCCTGCATAATTCTTTCTGGAAATAATAGTTTGCTTAATGAAGGCTTCTGCGTTATTGCAGATTCAAAAACAGAATTTATATTTCTGGAAGAAGTGATAAGTTTCGTTCATATAAATCATTAATCTGTGGAGGATGTATGAGTCTGGATATGCTCTTCAAAATTGCAGCCAGAGAGACTTGCAGTGTGGTAACCATTCAATCCGGTATTGCAGACTGATTAGTAATGTTACCAACATATTAATTGCCTAATTGATGATTTATTTTAATTTTCATTCTCATGCAGAACCAGGTTATTGCCAACATTGAAATTGAAGATCAAAAAATTGATTACTACAGTTCTATACTAATAAGGCAACGATTTAATGCGCACCATGAATTTGTAATTAGAATCAAATACGATGTATTAGAAAAGCAAGGTGTTTTTAAATTGAAAAATGCTCAAAAACTTATAGGTAAATCTGCAATAATAAAATTAGCACAGGCAGATTCTGACGCTGTAGCTTATGAATTCAGGGGTATTGTTTGTGAGATCACGATGGAACAATCAGAAAATTTTACAAGCGACCTTGTGTTGAAAGGGTATAGCCCGACAATCTTACTTGAAAACGGACCACACCTTGCTTCGTTCTATCAGAGCGATCTGAAGAAAATTGTAAAACAGGTAACGAAGCCGCTTTCGCAAAACAGTTGTACGGTAAATCTTAAACCCCAATTTTCAAAACAAATAAAATATATCTGCCAGTACCGCGAAAGCGGTTTTCATTTTCTTAACAGGCTATCCGCAGATTTCAGTGAATGGTTTTATTACGATGGTAAAGACTTGAATTTTGGTAAACCATCTTCTCCCAAAAATATTGACATCACTTATGGAGCAGACCTGACTAATATTCAATTCACATTACGCCTGATGCCAATGACCTTTAGTAATTATTCCTATGTTTCAAAAAATGATAGTGTGATAGGAGCAAAGGCCCCCTCAAGTGTAGATGGCCTTAGTCAGTATGCAAACCATGTATTAAAGGAATCAAACAAATTTTTTTCTGAACCCTTTAATCAACCTCTCAGGCAAAGGATAGAAAGTAAGTCGGACCTGGACGGGTTTA
>JBDSFG010000137.1:0-9004 GCA_039919615.1 Ginsengibacter sp.
GGGCTATCACTAAATGACGAAACAAGTCCTCTTTTATTTTATTAAAACCAATTTCATCAAAGAGCTTACCTAACAACAACTCCGGCCCTGCTAATCGTATTTCAGTAATGCTATTATAAAATAAGTCTATCAACCTCTTTTCCTGCTGCACATCAAAATTAAAAACCTGTTGTCCGGTTAGTGCAGGAATTAATTGTCTGGCTTCTTTATACAAAGCTTCAATGACAACTGGATTACCGGAACTGCCTACCGTTTTAACCACCCGATATTTGCCACTGCTTTTATCAATTATTTGAATACTTACCACACCACTTTTATTAGGCTTCTTTCTAACAAACATCTTCAAATCTACTTCCCAGGACACCCATTACCAAAATCACTATTCAGTAAGAGCAAGCATTACAAACCAAAAAAATGAATTTTAAAAAAAAGTGCGGAAAACAGGAATTGGTGTTGAAAGTGCAGGCCCCGATAGTCTTCTGCCCTATCGCTTTTATATTCGCGGCAATAAATATGTTAGTGGAAAAAATAAATGATGGATATTTTAAACCCTCTTCTTTGGAGAGGATTTTGGTGCATTCTTTTTATAATTGCTTAATCTTAATATTTTTAAACCAGGATTCACTTCCATGATCCTGGAAAGTTATATATCCTTTTTTAATAAGGCCATACGTTGGATAATCTTTCCATTTACCCGTATTTTTTCTTTTTTGCCAGTCATCACTATATAATTCATACTCTGCTACTTTTTTGCCATTAAGCCAATGCTCTACGTGGTTATTATTTACAAGTATCCGCGTATGGTTCCATTCGCCAACTGGTTTTGGCTCCGCAGTTGGTGCTGCATACATTGCATAATCTGCAGCGGTTTTTTGCCAGTCTTCAATATGTTCCGGAAAATTTTTATCATCTATCACCTGGTACTCAGGCCCGCTAACATATGAAGAAGCAGAATCTTCCTGCACCATGTATAAAATGCCGCTATTTCCTTTGGGGGAGATTTTCCAATCAACATACAGATCAAAGTTCTCATACTTATCTGTTGTTACAAGGTCGGCGCTTATGGCTCCGTAATTTGCAGCACTTCCCTTACAATGCAACGTGCCATTATCAACAAACCACGAATCATTCTTTTTATTTTGGTAAGTCCTCCAGCCATTTAGAGTTTGTCCGTCGAAAAGTAACGTATATCCATCTTTCTTTTCTTTCTTTGAAAGAGAATTGCCGGCAAGATTTTTACTGGCTGAACAGGCAATCAGAATTGTTGATGTAATTAAAATACAAAGGCAGAAATTTGGCTTTACCATTATTTATTATTGATGATTGTAAGATTTTCCGGATTCCATTGAGTTATTTTGTTATTAAAGTAACTGTCGTTGCAGAGTAAAGCGGGCGCTGCAGCCCGGTAGCCAAATAAAGCATCTTCCTGCACATGTGCATTATTGCGAATAGCATTTGCCCAATTATAATGATGATCAAAATGAGCTCCCTTATAACCCTTTTCTGCATTGTATTCTAATTTTTCCGGCGCCATCATTGTCTTGCGTTCGTACACATATTCTTTTCCTGCAGCCATGTTTTTTGTTTTTAATAAAGGGTCTCCTTCATCAATGTTTTCATTATTTCTAAATAAGGTTACTTTGTCCCACTCTACTGTCATTGAGCCTTCGCTTCCTACCATTCGAAGGTAATTTGTGCCACCTGTACCATCAACAAAATTTACTCTTAAAGAAAGATTAAAAGCCGGATGAGTATTAGTTTCAGGATAATCAAACATACCTAGCATAACATCGGGAACTTCCCTGCCATCTTTCCAAAAGCGCAATCCCCCAGTTGACATTATTTTATTCGGCCCTAACGATCCTGTTACAAAATGAAGGCTGGAGAATAAATGCACAAATAAATCTCCGGAAACGCCGGTTCCGTAATCCCGATAATTTCTCCATCGAAAAAATCTGGTAGCATCAAAAGAACGTTTATTGGTGTTGGCAACAAACCTGTCCCAATCTACCGTTGCTGGTGACGCATCACCAGGAATAGGGTATTGCCATGCGCCTGTGGGAGACATTCGGGCCCAAAAACCTTCAGCGTAATTTAATTTGCCGATAGCTCCTGCTTTTAATAATTCTTTTGCCTTTTCATTACCCAAAGAACTCATGCCCTGGCTTCCCACCTGGAATACAACTTTATTTTTATTCTGCGCTGCAATAATTGCCGGCCCTTCATTTATATCATGAACCATAGGCTTTTCGCAATACACCGCCTTCCCTTTGTTCATGGCAGCAACAGAGATATCCTTATGCCAGTGATCGGGCGTGGCAATAATAACTGCATCCACATCTTTTCTTTCTACTATCTCCCTGTAATCACGGGTGGTCGTAAGATCATTGCCCCAGCGTTTTTTGGCTTCCTGAAGCCTTCCATCGTAAAGGTCGCAAACTGCTACCAGCTTAATTCCGGGCACAGTAATACAGGTATTCGTATCGGCAACACCCATTCCTCCGGAACCAATTAAAGCAACCTGGATCTGATCGTTAGCTGAATAGTTTTGTTGTGACCTTATTAGTTCTTCAATATTTCTTTTACTTTCCTTTGCTGTAATAACAGAGGGTGCTATAGTACATCCAATAAATCCTTTAGTAACATTTGCAATAAAAGAGCGGCGGGATTTCTCAGTATCGTTTTTTTTCATAATTATTTTAAAAGCTTTTCAAATTGAATTATAAAACTCAATTCTAACTAAATAACATCATAAGGAAATTAAAACTTAGGACAAGGAACTCCTTTACCGGCACCGGATGGCCGCTTAATATAAATGAGTGATATTTCCATTCCACCGCGGCTTTCAGAAGCGGCTTTAAGACCAGAAGTATTTATATCGTAACTGGCGCCTATTCTCATACCGCTGAATTCTAACCCAATATAAGGGATAAGGGCATCTTTCAATCTTATCCACGCACCTGCATAAACGGTTGACGGATTAACTTCACCTTCATTGAGGTTAGCTGCAATAGCACCTCCTATAACAGTTTCTGAAGCCTTGCTTTGCACCTGGTATATTGCACTTGTATGGAGCGTAAGCAAATCAGAAACAGGGAAATAACCTCCTGCACTTAAAGTGGCCCGCGGACTAATATTCCAGTTACCGCCTTTAAAACTTTCTTTGGGTTTATTAATATGATAAACTGACGCACCTATATAATAATTATTTCTATCAGTACTGCTACCTGTATAAATAATTCCCGCATTGATATCAACATAATTAATGTTTAAATTATCTGAAGTAAAAATATCCTGTGAAACTCCGGTAAAGCCAAATGGTGTTAACTGGTCTTCAAAATAAAGTTTACTATTATCTAATCTTTTTTGGCCATAAGTTGCCTGAAACCCGGCACCTATCTGGCTATACCCATCTTCATTTAATGCTTTATGATATGATGATGAAACACCCACATAATTATTGGTGAGAATTCCGCCCCCTGCTTTATCTGTTAATGCTAATATACCAATACCCCAGGTATCATTTTCGGGTATATTTTTTTGCATAACAGGAAAATCTACACTTAATGTGGAAGTTGTATAAACATTATTGAATGCCGGCCATTGATTGCGGTAGTTGCCCGCAACTCTTAAACTTCCATCAAACTTACCGGTTAATGCCGGATTAAGCGTTAATGGAGAAGAGAAGAATTGTGAGAAATGCGGATCCTGTGCTTTTAGGAAAAAAGAAAGGCACAATGAGGTAAGTAAAATACAAGCAGTTTTTTTCATTTGTCAGGAACAATTCTGGTAAATAAAGATAAGTTTTATTTTTATTCTGACAGAGAGAATGTGTGAGAGAAATAAATGTACGATGCCAGATGTACGAGGTACGATGTGCGCTCTCACCTCGTTTGTACCTTATACCTACATCTGAACTTTAACTCCATAGGCAAGATCACCTGCATCTCCGAGGCCTGGTACTATATAACCTTTTGCTGTCAGCTCATCGTCAATATCTCCGCACCAGATAGTTGCTTTAGGCTCCGCCCTGAGTATATATTCAATACCTACTGTACAGGCGATAGCGCATACTATATGTATATCTGCGGGTGCACCTTCTTCTCTTATATACTGAATTGTTTTTACCAGCGATGCTCCCGTGGCAATCATCGGATCGGAAATAATTACTATACGATCATCCATCTCAGGACAACTGATATATTCGAGACTTATATCAAAACTGCCATCAGGATTATGCTTACGATAAGCGCTGATAAAAGCATTATCAGCTTTATCAAAATAATTAAGTAAGCCCTGGTGCATAGCGAGACCGGCTCTTAAAATGGTTGCCAGTACAGGTTGGCTAGCTAAAACTTTGCATTGTACCGTACCTAATGGCGTGGTGGTTTCTTTTTCTATCCAGGCTAATTTTTTGCTTATTTCATAAGCCGCAACTTCAGCCACTTTCTCAAGGTTTCGCCTAAACCGCATGCGGTCAACCTGCAAGTCAACATCACGTAACTCACTTATCCAGTTGCTTATTAAAGAATGTTCTTCGCTGAGATTGATAACCATTTTTAATTTATTGAGCTAAGATATTACAGCAGCCAGCTATATTTTAATGCTTTAATTTTGAGCAAATCTAAATCTAAATTCGACAAAATAAAATCAAATTATGGTTTACAGAGTGATCGGATTAATGAGTGGCAGCTCACTTGACGGCCTGGATATTGCTTTCGCAGAATTACATGAAACTGCCGGTAAATGGTCCTATAAGTTAATCCATGCAACCTGCGATAGATATTCTGATGAACTGATGAGCAGGCTGAGAGATGCTCACCAGTTAAATGCGCTGGATTATCAATTATTACACACCTATTATGGGCATTACATTGGTTCAAGGGTAAATGATTTTATTGAAACCAATATTCTTTATCACCAGCTTCATCTGGTGGTTTCGCATGGGCATACTGCTTTTCATCTTCCGGAGAAACTGATGACTGCGCAACTTGGAGATGGCGCTGCCATAGCAGCAGAAACAAAATTGCCGGTAGTAACAGACCTGAGAGCATTAGATGTGGCGTTGGGAGGACAGGGAGCGCCAATAGTTCCTTTAGGTGAGCTTTTGTTATTTAATGAATTTGATTATTTTTTAAACATAGGAGGCATTGCAAATATTTCTGCCCGAATAAAAGATAAAACAGATGAGTACAAAATGATTGCATTTGATGTTTGCGCCGCTAATCGTGTTTTAAATATGCTGGTCTTAGAAAAGAATTTATTATATGATGAAGATGGTAAGATAGCTTCATCAGGAAGTATACATCATGAGTTGCTGCGGACGTTAAATAATTTAAATTATTACAACCAGCCTTATCCTAAGTCCCTGGCGAATACTTTTGGAACAGATGTGGTTTATCCTTTGATAAAATCTTTTTCATTAAATGTTGAAGATGCGCTGCGTACCTATGTTGAGCATATTGTATTTCAGGTAAAAAATGCCATCATTAATTATAATTTTTCAAATGTTGAGGCTAAACTGCTTGTCACAGGGGGCGGAGCCTTAAATAGCTTTTTAATAGAAAAACTAAGAGAGAATTTAATTACTATTGGATTAACAATAACAGTTCCGGAAGACGATGTTGTAAATTATAAGGAGGCCCTGGTAATGGCACTGTTAGGTACTTTACGCTGGAGAGAAGAATATACTGTATTAAATTCTGTTACCGGTGCAGGCAGAAATAGCATTGGCGGGGCACTATGGCTTGGCACAGAGGCTTAGGTCTATGGCGGCATTCATTTTATTTTACCCGTTTGAGATTTTCTATTAAAGGCGGTTGTATATATTTAATTGATGCTTTAGGATTATAAGTGGATGCGCTGATCTGGTTAGTTTTTATTCTATTTAGCAGATTATCTTCGATTTCAATTTTCGCTTTCGTTTTTGACTGGATATCAATCAGGCTGTCAATTCTTATCGTGTGTGATGAGTCGTCAAAATTTATTCCATAGTTTTTAATATCGTCTGATTTAAAATCCCTGCTCAGGTTAAGCACTTTGTAACCATCGTCTTTATTAAAAATGCAGAGCGCCTTAGGTAATAAGATGTTTTGGGGATGTTGACACGATATTTCCCTTCATTGACTATTGTTGTGATCATTAAGCATATTTTCAAGTTGTGCTATTTTCTCTTTTTGCTGTTCTATCACTTTGGCCCGTCATTTTTTAATAGCGGAAAAAAAATGCCAATAGAAGTTAGCACTAATAAAAAATAGCCGCCAAAAGCCCCTGTAAGCTTTAAATTCAATCCCTTGAAAGGGCTACTGACACTGGTTTTTGAAGGCAGGAACTTATATAACAGAAATGCAGGTATTAAAGGCAGCAATAAAATTGCAGCAAGCAGGTATACAAATGTATTTGTAGTTCCCATAAAATTGTTTGTATAAATTTACTTTAACCTTTTTCGTTTTGCGATACATTCAATAAGTATTAACACCGTTTATCAGTAAAATTTATTTTCTTGCGATAAAAATATTTTCAATGAAAACTTTATTTGTTTTACTTATCCTACCGGCAATTATTTTTTCATGCAACAGCAACAATTCAAAAAATGTTACCACAGAAAAAGAAAATTACGAACTAACTAAAAAGAATTTAAAACAGAAAGAAACAAACCACCCGGAAGTTTTTATAACGGTAACCGGGGGCAATAAACATAATTTAATAGGGCAAACCGTTGTTAAAGGGAATATAGCCAACAAGGCTTCCGTAGCTGTTTATAAAGATGTGAATATTCAATTAGACTTCTATAGTAAAACGGGCGCCCTGTTGGAAACTGATAATGAAATTGTTTATGAAACACTGCAACCCGGCCAAGCAAAAAATTTTAAAACAAAATATTTTGCTCCAAAGGGAAGTGATAGTGTTGCATTGAAAGTGCTGGGAGCAAACGTTGCAGAGTAATCGTAGTATTGCTTATTATATCAATTCAAACTTATCGCCATCAAATAATCCAAGGTCACTTAATTTTAAATGGGGTATCACCAGCAGTGCCATAAATGATAATGTCATAAATGGCGCAGATAGTTTTGATCCAAGATCTTTTGCCGCTTTATCTATGGCTGTATATAATTCTGCTACTTTATAACCATCTTCATTACTCATCAAACCTGCGACAGGCAAGGGCAAAACTATCGCCGGCAAATTTCTCCCCGGGGGAGAAACCTGAAAACAGCTTACTCCTCCTTTGGCTTTCATAATAAGATTCACTGCTCCGCAAATACTTTCATCATCAACACCTACAGCAATTATATTATGACTGTCGTGCGCTACAGAAGATGCGATAGCACCGTGCTTCAGCCCGAAATTTTTTACAAATGTTTTTGCAATTGGTGAATTTGTATAACGGTTTATTACTACCATTTTTAAAATATCCTTTTCTGTATCACTTCTGATTTCATTATTTACAATGTTAGGTTTTGCTAATAATTTGTTGGTAATAAGTTGCCCGTCCAATGCTTCAATTACAGATATTTGAGCAGGAAAATCTAAAGCCAAAAACCGGAAATCTGGAATTTCCCTTTCATCACAATTAAAATTATTGATGACTTCTGATTTTTCACTTTTGATTTTTGACTTTCCGTTTTCAGCAACCATTTCACCATCTATATAGGTTTGAAGAACTTTAAAGTTTTTCAAGTCTTCCATAACTATAAAATCCGCAGCATCGCCTTCTTTCAGCAAGCCAACATTCATCGAATAATGTTCAACGGGATTTATACAGGCAGCCTGCAGAATCTTAAAAACGTCTATACCTTTTGCAACCGCTCTTTCGCAAAGTTTATTAATGTGGCTTTCAACAAGGCTATCAGGATGCTTGTCATCGCTGCAAAACATTATTTTTTCCGGGTAGTCATTTAGCAGATCAATTAATGCTTCAAAATTTTTTGCCGCACTCCCCTCTCTTATAAGAATCTTCATTCCGTATTTTAATTTGTCAAGAGCTTCTTCTTTTGTAAAACATTCATGGTCTGTACTTATCCCGGCATCAATATATTTTTTAGCAGCTTTGCCGCTTAAGCCTGGTGCATGGCCATCTACAGGCTTGTTGTACTTTTTAGCTGAATCAATTTTTCTTATTACCTCTTCATCATTATTGAGTACGCCCGGAAAGTTCATCATCTCACTCAAATAATTGATTTCTTTTTTCGCAAGCAAAGCATCTACGTCTTCAGCATTTAATGCAGCGCCGGCGGTTTCAAAAACAGTCGCAGGTACACATGAAGGAGCACCAAAATAAAATTTAAAGGGAACCTGTTTTCCATTTTGTATCATAAATTCAACACCTTTTAATCCGCATACATTAGCAATTTCATGAGGGTCACTTACAGTTGCTACAGTGCCATGTACTACCGCAAGTTTGGCAAATTCAGAAGGCACTAACATAGAGCTTTCAATATGGACGTGAGCATCGATAAAACCAGGAAGAACATATTTTGCAAGCTTATAGTTAACAGGTGATAGTTTGTTAATGGAACGAATTTTTTTATCTTCTATGAATATCTCTCCATAAAAAATATTTTTGGAAAAGATATCTACAATATTAGCTTCGATAGAAAAATTCATTATTTAAGTTTTTGGTTTTCCGATTGGCAAATTTAGGCGTAACAGTTAAATTGTAAATTGCATTGCTGAGGTTTAAGTTTGTTCTTGAAAAATTAAGGCTATATGCCATGCGTTAAAAAAATAATCAACCCTGGCAAATCAATTTTCTTTTAAAAATAAAATTATGGAAATAAAAAACATAGTGATACTGGTCGTGTTTGTATTGGGGCTGGTTTATATGCAATTTATACAGGCACAATCGGTTGGTGAAATAATTAATAAACATGCAGAAGCAAGAGGAGGTAAAGATAAATTGAATGCAATTAAATCGGTTTATATGGAAGGTATAAGGCAAATGATGGGAAATGAAATAACCATAAAAGTTACCAGGGTTCAGGGAAAACTATTCAGGAACGAT
>JBDSFG010000138.1:0-5901 GCA_039919615.1 Ginsengibacter sp.
AACCCTGTAATGATCCTGGATGAAATTGATAAAGTAGGCAATGATTTCAGGGGAGATCCTTCTTCAAGTTTATTAGAAGTTTTAGACCCTGAACAGAATAATAGCTTTTATGACAATTACCTTGAACTTGAATACGATCTTAGCAAAGTATTGTTTATTGCCACTGCAAATAACCTTCAAACTATTCAGCCCGCCTTGCGTGACAGGCTGGAAATTATTGACCTCAGCGGTTATGCCATAGAAGAGAAGATAGAGATTGCAAAGCGCCATTTACTACCCAAGCAAAAAGAAGCGCATGGCCTTAAAGATGTGAACTTTAAAATCAGCGATGCCGTGCTGGAAAAAGTGATCTCAGACTTTACCAGGGAAAGCGGTGTTCGTGAATTAGACAGGCAACTGGCTTCTATAATGCGTAACCTTGCAAAAACATATGCTACAACGGGAAAGTTAAAGCCAACAATAAGCCAGGGAGATATTCAAAAAATTTTAGGGAGATCCCGGTATAGTAATGAAATGTATAAAACAGCTAACATGGCTGGTGTGGCTGTTGGCCTTGCATGGACTTATGTTGGCGGGGATATTTTATTTATTGAAACCACCACCAGCGACAACGGTAAGGGTGAATTAAAGCTTACAGGCAATCTTGGAAATGTAATGAAAGAAAGCGCCACTACCGCTATGACCTATCTTCAGGCAAACGCAAAAAAGTATAATATTGATCCTGAGATATTTACTAAAAAAAATGTGCATATCCACATACCAGAAGGTGCAACGCCTAAAGATGGCCCAAGTGCCGGTATTACCTTAATGACTGCTCTTGCTTCATCATTTACCGGCCGCAGGGTGAAACCCTTTTTAGCTATGACAGGGGAGATTACTTTGCGTGGACAAGTGTTACCGGTAGGAGGCATTAAAGAGAAAGTTCTGGCGGCAAAGCGTGCAGGTTTAAAAGAAATAATTATGTGTGCACAAAACCAAAGAGATGTGCAGGAAATAAATCCCAACTTTATTAGGGGATTGAAAATAACTTATGTTAAAACCATGCAGCAGGTTATGGAGCAGGCATTGGTTTAGTGGTTGTAAATTAACAAAACCGTTTAAGCTTAATGTTCGTAAGTAATTTATCAAAATCAACTAAAAAAAGTTTTGGTTGTTTTAAGGGTTAAAAGGAAATTCCTCCTGTTTTTTACAGGGGGAATTTTTATTAGCAGAAATTAAGTATTACTGTATTTTGAACACAGGAAAAAGCATAATTCGCAGAGAATAGATATAAAAATGATGGGTTAAACTGAGGATATGTTAACCAAATTCTTTCAATGTTCTTGTGGAATGGCCAATTGCATAAATGCTTTTTTATGTGCAGGGAAACATAAGTTAAAAGCACATGAGATTATTTTATGCAGCAGTTCAATAGCCCTACGCCATCATCGTTTCATCCTTAAATGCAGCTCTTGGTTTTAACCCCAACAGTTGGAACATCACATTATCCTCATCATAGCTGGGGTTAGGCGTGGTTAGTAATTTGTCCCCTGCAAATATAGAATTGGCACCAGCCATGAAACATAAGGCTTGCTCAGCTACACTCATTTCTGCACGGCCTGCACTTAAGCGAACCATCGTTGCAGGCATTAATATTCTTGCCGTGGCAATCATTCTAACCATATCCCATATATCAACTTTTGGCTGCCCCTGCAATGGCGTTCCCTTTACTCTCACCAAAGCATTTATTGGAACACTTTCGGGATGTTGCGGCAGGGTAGATAATGTATGCAGCATACCTATTCTGTCTTCATGCGTTTCTCCTAAACCTATGATACCGCCACTGCAAACGCTAATGCCAGCTTTACGAACATTGTTAAGTGTATTCAATCTGTCGTTATAAGTCCTTGTCGTAATAATATCGCCGTAGTGATCTGCAGAAGTATCTACATTATGGTTATAAGCATATAATCCTGCATCGTATAATTTTTTTGCCTGGCTCTCTGTGAGCATTCCCATGGTGCAGCAAACTTCCATCCCCATTTCATTAACGCCTTTTATCATTTCAATCACACGATCAAAGTCGCTATTATCCCGTACTTCACGCCATGCAGCACCCATGCAAAACCTTGTGGAGCCTGCATTTTTAGCCTTTTCAGCGTAACTTAAAACTTCCTCATTTTTCATTAATGAATGTACATTAACACCTGTATTGTAACGGGCGGCCTGAGGACAATAAGCGCAGTCTTCAGGACAGCCCCCTGTTTTAATTGAAAGCAAAGTGCAAACTTGTACTTCAGCAATATCGTGGAATTCACGATGAATGGAGGCGGCTTTATAAATAAGCTCCAGGAGTGGTGTATGGTATATTTCAGAAATTTCTTCTATTGTCCAATCATTTTTCATGTAATAATTTAACGAATTTATTTTTAGAAAAGTTACTCAACCTATAATTATCGCTGGCTTTTATTGTCACGCAAAGATGCAAAGAAAATAAGCCGCTAATATTACTTTGCCATTTGCTTCTTTGCGCTTTTGCCTAAATATAATACAGCATCAGCGATCAAAAATAACTCAAATTAGTTTTAGCGCTAAGAGATAATAATGTTTCATACATAAGATTTATAGTATTATCAATATCATCTTTGTGCAGCATTTCAACGGTAGTATGCATGTAGCGTAATGGCATTGAAATTAATACGGAAGGGCAACCTTCATTTGCATAAGCGAACGAATCAGTATCAGTACCTGTACTGCGGCTCACCGTTTTTAGTTGCACGGGAATTTTTGCTTTCGCCGCAATCTTTTGAACATGATCAAGCAGTTTATTATGTACTGCAGGCCCATAGGTTAATGCAGGGCCTTTGCCGCAACTTGTATCTCCCTCAATAAGCTTATTTATCATTGGGGTGGTACTGTCATGCGTTACGTCAGTTATAATAGCTATATCAGGCTTAAGTCTTCGTGCAATCATTTCAGCGCCACGTAAACCGATCTCTTCCTGCACTGCATTTACTATATACAAGCCAAACGGTAACTTTTTTTTGTTCTCTTTTAACAGTCTGGCAACTTCCGCAATCATAAATCCACCTATACGATTATCAAATGCCCGGCCTATGAAATAGTTATAAGCTATCTCTTCAAAGCCAGCCTCGTAGGTTGCCACTGCCCCAATGTGTATACCAAGGTCTTCAATTTCCTTTTTTGTTCTTGCACCACAGTCTAAAAACAAATTATCAACTTTAGGTTGTGTTTCTTTATTATCGCTGTTACTCATTCTTGTATGAATAGCAGGCCATCCAAACACTGCTTTTACAGGGCCTTTTTTTCCATGTATCCACACCCTTTGTGAAGGAGCTATCTGGTGATCTACTCCCCCGTTTCTTTTTAAATAAATCAATCCTTCAGGGGTAATATAATTTACAAACCAGCAGATTTCATCAACATGCGCCTCAATTACTACCTTAAATTTTTCTGAAGCATTGATAATGCCAACAGCGGTACCGTAGGCATCGGTAAAGGTTGAATCAACAAAACTTCTTACATATTCAATCCATATCTTTTGTCCTCCGCTTTCAAAGCCAACAGGTGACGGGCTGTTAATATAATTGCGCAAAAACGCTAATGAATTTTCCGTTAAAACCGATTTAGATCTTTTTGTTTTAGCCATCTTATTTTTTATACGGCAAATTAAAGAAATTAAATTGAGTCAATGATAACCAGTAGTGCCTGCAGTAACATCATTCCATCTATACAGGCAAGGTATGCAATATCAGATTTATTTTTTTTTGTATAGGCTATCATAACAAAAGTAGCGCCTGCAGATAATATCATGGCATTTAACGGTCCGATAACAGGCATTCGAAAATATTGAACTACTGTGAGAAAAATAAATACACCCAGTAAAAGATAAATAACGACGTATGTTTTTTTTACCCCAATAATCACCGGAATCGTTCTTATATTTTCTGTTGTATCGATGTCCATATCACGAATATCAAATACAAGACATAAAGCAAACAGAAAAATAAACCTTCCTATAAAAATTAAAAAAAAAGAATTACTTGTATACTTCATCCCGTCTGCAGGAAACCAAACTGTTATCAGCGACCATAGCATTACAAGAGTGATGATTTTTAAAATGCCAAAATCTTTTATTCTTTTTTTATTGGCAAAAGGCAATACAGGCAGAGAATATAATAAAGTTATTATGCCAAGTATAAATAACACAATAAAATGGTGAAGCCTAAAGCCAAGCATTCCGGTTAAAATTAATAGTACCCCTGCACTCATGAGGATGAGGTGTGTGTTTTTGTTTTTTTTTGACCATTCAAACCTCATTGAATTTAAAGGCGCAGACGCCTTTATAAGATAGTGAAGGTTGTATTGTACTAATACAGCACCAAAAACAAACAAATAAAACCCCAAATTATTAAGTGGAAGATGCAATAATAAATTTGTTTCTATACAAAGGCTTACAACACATACGCCAAGGAAAATACTGCCAAAAAAAAAGAATTCTACAAACTTTCTAACCAACATTAATTTGTTATAATAATGGGTTGGGATACAGCGGTATCGCTGATATGATCAGCTTTGTCTTTCAAAACAAATTTAAATATTGCCGTGTCGTTTCGCGGAGAACAAAGTGGATTAACATCGTTATAGGAATAACTTACAATAATATCACCCTGTTGATTTTTTGCAGCCGGAAATGACGGTACAGTATATGGTTGTACGAAACTGCCATCACTACCATTGGGGCAGCGCTTCACTATCTTTAAAACGGTAAGAGTATTGGCAATATCGCCCTCTGCATCAGTAAATGATAATGTTAGACTTAATGTCTGAAACCGGCCAAGTGTAGTGGTATTAGCCGATTTATATTTTAATTGTGGGGCTGTTGTAAACTTATCTTTTTTACAGCCGCTCAATAACAGGATCAATAGGGAAAATAAAAATGTCTTTCGCATCTTTGTGGTTTATAAAATCAAATTTAAATATTATTAACTAAATAATTTGTTACATATACCAGATTGGGAAAATAAGATCTTTAATGCATCCTTTTATAATTTTAGCAGGATAGCAGTAGAGCTTTTTAATTTTCAATATGAGAACAATGCGATTTATAAGCAATTTTCAGATTCAATTGGTAAAAGACCGGCAGAGATACATTCAATAAGCCAGATTCCTTTTCTTCCTGTACAATTTTTTAAAACACACAAAGTAATCACTACCGACTTTAACCCAGAGATTATTTTTGAAAGTAGTGGAACTACCAATACAAGTAAAAGTAAACATGCCATAAAATCTGTTGAACTTTATAAGCAAAGCTTCTTACGCACCTTTAAACTTTTTTATGGCAATGAAACTGACTGGTGCATATTAGGATTATTGCCTTCGTATTCTAACAGGGAAAATTCTTCCTTGCTAATGATGGCCGATGAATTAATTAAAAGAAGCATGCACCCTTTAAGCGGCTTTTTTCTTAACGATTTTGAAAAGCTTCACCATATATTATGGCACAACGAAATATTACAGCAACCTACATTATTAATTGGCGTTACTTATGCTCTGCTGGATTTTGCAGATAAATATAAAATGAAATTAAGTAACACTGTAATAATTGAAACAGGGGGAATGAAAGGAAGGCGTAAAGAGATGATCAGGCAGGAAGTTCATGAGATACTTCAAAATAAGTTAGGCTTAAATACTATTCATTCTGAATACGGTATGACGGAATTATTGTCCCAGGCATACTCAAGGGGAAAAGGGTTATTCAAATGTGCGCCATGGATGAAAGTTTTGGTGAGAGATGAAGATGATGCACTGGAGATAACTTCTTCAGCGCAAATTAACACAGATAAAACGGGGATAATAAATATAATTGACCTTGCTAACATTTATTCCTGTGGTTTTATA
>JBDSFG010000071.1:0-4102 GCA_039919615.1 Ginsengibacter sp.
ACAAACCTCCTTCACTTAGCGAACCCATAATTTCTTCCCCGTTCATTACCGGGATATTTTCAATTTCGTACTTCTTCATTAATTCTATTGCTTCTGCCACTGTTTGTTTAGGGCTAATAGTAACCAAACGTTTTGTGCCGCGGCCGCTAACCAGTTCCTTAAAAGTTTTTACCTCTAAAAATCCTCTCTCCATCATCCATTGATCATTATATACTTTAGCTACGTACCTGCTGCCATGATCGCAAAATATTACGACCACTATATCATCTTTCTTTAATTCATTTTTTAATTGAAGTAAACCTTGCAATACACTCCCTGCACTATAACCTACAAAAATTCCTTCTTCTCTTGAAATACGCCTTGCCATCAGAGCACCATCTCTGTCAGTAACCAATTCAAACTTATCTATAAGGCTCATGTCATAATTAGCAGGCACAAAATCTTCCCCGATGCCTTCAGTAATATAGGGATGAACTTCATTCATATCAATCTCCCCGGTGTCATGAAACTTTTTTAATAGTGAGCCATATACATCCACGGCCCATACTTTAATTGCAGGATTTTTCTCTTTTAAATATTTAGCTGCACCCGTAATGGTACCGCCCGTGCCGGTCGCAACAACGAAGTGAGTTATTTTGCCTTCTGTCTGTTCCCATATTTCAGGCCCCGTAGTTTCATAATGAGCCTGGCGGTTGGCGAGGTTATTATATTGATTCATGTGAAAAGAGTTGGGAACTTCCTTGGCCAACCGTGCTGATACAGAATAATAACTGCGGGGGTCTTCGGGATCAACATTGGTCGGGCAAACTATTACTTCCGCGCCTACAGCTTTTAAAATGTCGCTTTTTTCTTTTGATTGTTTATCTGTTGTGGCAAAAATGCACTTGTATCCCTTAACACAGGCTGCAAGCGCCAAACCCATTCCTGTGTTGCCTGATGTACCTTCAATAATAGTTCCGCCGGGTTTTAGCTTACCTTCTTTTTCGGCAACCTCAATCATCTTTAAAGCCATACGATCCTTAATAGAATTGCCCGGGTTAAAATATTCAACCTTTGCCAAAACCGTGCAGGGCAAATCTTTTGTGATTTTATTTAATTTGATTAAAGGGGTGTTGCCAATAGTTTCTAAAATGCTGTTAAGCCACATAAAATGTTTTATGGTAAAGGTAGATAAAGGCCCATATAGATTTCAATTAAGAAATATTAAACCCTTGTGTATTTTTTATGACCAAGCATTATTATGGAACCTATTACAGTAAGCCATAGCCCGATCGCAGTAATTTTAGCAAAGCTTTCCAGGTTGTCTACATTTATCCTGGTTAGGTTTATCGCATGTTGTTTATTACCCATGAGTATAAGAATAACAAAAACAAGAAGCAATAAAAAGGGTAAAACTTTAAATAAAATTGCCGCCCCTGATGGTAAGAAATTAGTAAGACTGTCCGTCAAAATAAATAATCCGCACAACGGGAAAATTAATAAAATATATTTCCCCACCTTAAAGCCATTGGTTACCATTTCAAGCCCTGTAAGATTTGCAGTACCATGTAACCACGGCAGAAAAAAACCTGCAAGTACTAAAAGCGACCCCCAGAAACCAGCAGATCTGATAAAATCCCCACGATGATCAGCAAAAGCATAAGGCCTTGATCTGGCGGTTTTTGGTGCAACGTTTTCAGTGAGAATAGCAGGCACCGCTGCTCCGCAAAATGTACAAAATTTACTATCGGCCGGAATACTTTTGCCGCAATTGGAACAATAGATCATAGTTGTAGATTTAAGATTATGATTAATTTAGACTAATCTGCAATACAAATATTGTACAAAGAACGGGATTGGTATTTTTTAATTTAGTTTCTCAAAACTTCCAAAGCTTTTTTTACGAGTGTATCTTCTGCATTACTTACTTCAAACAAACCTTCGTTTCTCCATATCTGGCGGGCAGTAAGTATTTTAATTTGTTTTGTAAGCGAAGAAATTTCTTTTGGCCCAAGCGATTTTAAGTTCACAGAATCTTTTGCTGCATAACTGTTGAGGTTATTCCACGTACCTGTATCTATTGAATAGTTTTTTTCAAAATCCAGGGGAGATTTGTACACAGCAAATGCACTTTTGTTAACCAGGTAATTTTTATACACAAAATCATTTAGCGTTCCTTTAATTAATGCTTTAGCCATCTCAGCATTATAATCAACAGTATCAATGGCAACAAAAACATCAGGTGTTATGCCACCGCCGCTGTAAACTGTTTTTCCAGTTTCTGTCTTATAAGCTTTTCCATTGGTGTGTTTTATAGAATCAGCAAACAATTCTTCGCCATAATGATACCTGTTAGTAAGTTCTTCTTTATAGGCCTGCCCCCCTTCAGCATAAGATTTTTGGATGCTTCTGCCCAGGGGAGTATAGTACCGGGCAACAGTGAGCCTTACACCTGATCCATCACTAAGCTCATACTGCTCCTGCACAAGGCCTTTGCCAAAAGTTCTTCTGCCTATGATCGTTGCCCTGCCCCAATCCTGTAATGCACCTATTAATATTTCGCTTGCAGAAGCTGTACCATCGTTTGCTAAAACAACTAATTTGCCTTTTTCAAATATGCCTGGTCTTTTGCATCTGTATTCTTTCTTTTGCGAATGTTTTCCTTCTGTGTAAGTGATAAGCTTATCATCATTTAGAAATTCATCCGCAATATCCGTTGCTTCGGTTAAAATCCCACCGCCATTGTCTCTAAGGTCAAGGATCATGCTCTTCATTCCCTGCTTCTTTAATATCTCTGTTGACTGCATGAATTCTTTATAGGTTGTTTCAGAAAATTTATTTAGCCGTATATACCCGATGCTATCAGCAATCATGTAAGCGGCATCAAGGCTATACAATGGAATCATTCCGCGTGTTATATTAATTGCTTTTACCTGCTTATTTCTTAGTATGCTTATTTTTACTTTAGTTCCACCACCGCCTCTTAAAAATTTTTTAATTCTTTCCGGGCTTATGTTCACCCCGGCAATTATTGAATCACCTACCTGTATAATATGATCTCCAACCTGTAATCCGGCTTTATCTGAAGGTCCTTCTTTTAATACGTTTAATACATTAATAGTATCGTTTAATATTTTATATTCTATCCCTATTCCATAAAACTCACCAGCCAGGTCTTCTTTTACATCCTGTAATTCAACTGCAGATAAATAAATAGAATGTGGATCCAGTTTGCTTAGTATACTTTCAATTGCTTTGTCCGTGAGGGAATCAAGAGGCACGTTATCTACATATTTGTTTTCTATCAAATTAATAACTTCTTCAACCGGTTTTCTTTTTTCAATATAAAAAAAACCTTTGCCCGGCATGTTTTCTTTGATTCTATAACCAATAAACATTCCTGCTATCATAGTAATACTTAGGAGCAATGGAAGCCAAACCTGTAGATTTTTGTTCTGCATACGTATCTTTAATTAAACTAATTTTATTTGCAAATTTCATTAAATAACACGAGATAAATATGCCACTGGTAAAATTGATTGCAGATAGTGGTTCTACAAAAACAAGTTGGTGCCTGATTAGCGGCAACAGGAAAAAGATTTTTTTAACACAAGGCATGAGTCCCTATTTTTTAAATAGTAAACAGATTCAGGAGATCCTAATTAAAGAAGTAAAGCCGAATATTAAAAAGATTAATATTGATGAAATATTTTATTATGGCACCGGGTGTAGCAGTCCACAAAATTCGAAATTAGTAAAGACTGCCCTTAAAAGTGTTTTTCCTGAAGCGAAAATACAGGTTGACCACGATCTTATGGCTGCGGCGAAAGCTTTGTGTGGCAATAAAAAAGGTATTGCCTGCATTTTAGGCACAGGATCAAGTTACTGTTATTACAATGGAAAAAAAATTATAAAGAATAGCCCGGGCTTAGGATACATATTAGGTGATGAAGGCAGTGGGGCTTACCTCGGTAAAAAAGTAATACAGCATTACCTGTACGATATTTTTGACGATGACCTGAGGTCCCGCTTTGATGCGAAATTTGTAACTAATGGCGTGGAAATATTAAATGCTATTTACAAAGAGCCTTTAGCAAACCGATACATGGCTTCCTTTGCCATT
>JBDSFG010000172.1:0-3207 GCA_039919615.1 Ginsengibacter sp.
TAAAGATAAAAAACAAAGTTTTATCCACGGTTTAAAACAAGCAGTTTTTTTTAGCATAGCGAGCAATTTTTGTTTTGAGTAATGATCTTATAAAAAGATATTTAAAACTGGCGGCATTTTATTAAGCAATAAAAAAACGTATTTGATTCGAATTTTTTCTTTTGGCCGCATCAAATTTTCGGGCAAATTTTTTACTGCTATAACAGTATTTTTATCTTACACATAATTTATAAATTTATGTTTTACCGCAGCATATTTTTATCAATATCATAGCCTTGTAAGCAATGTGTATATTTAAAAAAAATTATACAACCGCAATCGTTAGTAAATTTTTTTAATCATACAATTGTATGATTAAAAAAAATCTTTACTGTCCTGACCTGATTTTTTTTTAATTCGTTCGAACAGCTTTACTGCAAAGGGTTTTATAGTTAAGCATGAAAAAAAATTTGCAGAAAAAAAGGGCTTTACAAAACTTACAATTATCAGGCATTATGAAAGTGAAGTATGAATATTAATCAGATGACATTTTCTATACGCACTGGAGACGGATCAATCATTTTAAATTTATTGCACCTGTAATAGATCTTAAAAATCTTTCCGGCTATTTAATATATACAGAAAAATTTTAAAATAAATAACCCGCTTTGTCAATTTAATTTAATTATTGATTTGAGTTCATGATACGTTGAACCTTAATAATTTTACACCTTTAAATATTTTATACATAGATTTAACTGCTTTAATTCCTGCTAAAAAATACTTTATGTTTAATTGTTTAAAGTTTGTTGCCAATGTATTGCTTGCATTATTTGTTACAGCGAACTGTCTTTATAGTCAAGAGCGCAAACAGGTGCTTCCCGGGCATGGCCTTAAACAACATGATTTTCTCTACACCGGCGAATGGGAGTACCGTAAACCTATACAAACCATTTACCTGATACGTGATGGAAAAGTAAGATGGACTTACGATATTCCATTTAAAGATTCCAATGATATTATGGAAGAACTTGGTGATGCAACTATGCGTTCTAATGGCAATATTGTTTTTTGCCGTAAAGTTGGCGCAAGCGAAATCACTCCTGGCAAGAAAATAATCTGGAATGTGAATGCCCCGGCAGGTACTGAGATACATGCGGTGCAGGCAATTGGGCTGGATAAGGTGATGTATATAACCAATGGAGTACCTGCAACAGGAAGAGTGGTTAATGTTAAGACCGGCAAAGTTGAGAGAGAATTTGAATTGCCAACTGGTAAGCCAAGTCCTCACCTGCAGTTTAGGAGAGTGAGAATACTGGCATCTGGAAATATACTTGCTGCACACCTTGATTCTAATATAGTAGCAGAATATGATAAATCAGGGAAAACTGTTTGGTCATACAAATGCCAGGGCCCCTGGTCTGCCAGCCGCTTAGAAAATGGAAATACATTGATATCAAATTATCATAACACTCTTACGGAAGTAGATAATAAAGGGAATGTTGTTTGGCAACTAAATCAAAGTGATATTCCGCAAATTAAATTATTCATTATCCAGGGTGCAGAGCGTTTGCCTGATGGGAATACTGTATTTGCTAATTGGTTAGGAGCGGATGTTAAAGACCCGAAAGATTGGCCCGGAACTGTGCAAATGGTTGAAGTAAACCCTGGTAAAAAAGTAGTTTGGGCCTTGAGTCAATGGAGTGATCCCGATCTTGGTCCCGGATCATCTTTCCAATTATTAAATAAAAAGATGCTTGATAAAATTCCAGAATACAGGTGATAATTAATTAACCGGAGTATAATATTGCAAATGCTTTAATGAGCCAATAACTTCTTTGTGGTACAAGTAATATTTAAAAATTCTTCAGAATTAATTTGGTGATTTTTGATATCCTTTTTCAACCATAATAAACATCATTTTCTTTGTCAACTAAAAAGTATGTGCTAAAAATTTTATGGTTTGCTTTTGTAATAACCATCACTGCCTGACTTAGTTGATATTTAGAAGAGAATATTAATGTTGTCCTGACTTGTGTTCAGGATAGCGGTTTTAAATATTATTTATAGCTTCATCTTACATTGTGAACTAAAAGAACATGGAGGCGTTAGCCGTACTAACATACAAAAATTAGTCAGTTACTAATTCAAATATTTATGGTTTCAAAAGTATTCATTAATCTATTCGCAGCATTTATTATTCATATTTCAGCGCTGGCACAAAATTCTGATTTTGCATTTGGTGCGGATCTCTCATTTCTAAAACAGGTAGAAGAAAAAGGCCTGGTATTTAAAGATAGTGGAAATGCAAAGCCGGGCTTACAGATATTTAAAGATCATGGTTACAACTGGGTGCGGCTGCGTGTTTGCGTTGATTCAACTCAGCTTCCAAATGATCTTCCATATACAATTGCATTTGCTAAAGAGTCAAAAAAAATTGGCTGTAAATTTTTGCTCGACTTCCACTATTCCAATGGATGGGCAGATCCTACAAATGAACCTACACCAAAAGCATGGATATACTTATCTCATAAGGAAAGAGTAATTGCGTTGTATGAATATACACGCAAAACTATTGCTGCGTTACGGGACAACAGCGTTCTTCCTGATATGGTTCAGGTAGGTAATGAAATTGGCAACGGAATTTTATGGCCATATGGAAAGTTGCCGGAGAACTGGGACAACTTTGCTGATTACGTAAAGGCTGGCATTAAAGGTGTTGAAGCCGGAAGAGGCAATGGCAAGCGGCCAAAAATTATGATACATGTGGATCATGGCGGGGATATTCCAAAAACAAAAGCTTTCTTCGACAAACTGCTTGCTTACCATGTCCCTTTTGATGTGATAGGGTTCTCATTTTATCCCTGGTCTCATGGCACTGTTATAGATCTTAAAGAGAATCTAACGTTTGCGGCTAACCGTTATAACAAAGATATTTTTCTTGTTGAGACGGGTTATTATTACAAACCCAGCAGTTTTTTTAGAAACAATCCTCCACCCTTTCCTGAAACTCCGGAGGGGCAGCTTCAATGGCTCGAAGAAGTAACTTCGATAGTCACTAATATTCCTGACAACAGGGGTAAAGGAGTGTTCTGGTGGGAGCCTGCAGCAAGTGGTGGCTTGCGTGAACGAGGTTATTTTGATGAGCAGGGAAATGCCCTCCCAATATTTAAAGCATTCCATAAATATACACGGCCACCGCATAGAGTTGATGGGCAATGATTTATT
>JBDSFG010000209.1:0-6058 GCA_039919615.1 Ginsengibacter sp.
TTGCTACAGCCCGTTTGTATCTCAACGAAAATCTAATTCACCAGGAACCTGCTATTCAGTTACAATCAATATATAATGCTAAACAAATTATAGATGATGCCATCCAGCTAATACGCAACATTAGCCATAGCCTTATGCCGCCAACCTTAAAGAATTTTGGATTGGAATCTGCTATGACCGATCTGTTTCAAAAAATAAACGGCTCAGGCACCCTAAATGCCAGTGCCCGTTTTCATGATTACAGGCAACGTTTAAAACTTGAGCGGGAATTATTAGTGTTTAGGGTTTTGCAGGAGCTAATTACAAATGTTTTAAAACACAGTAATTCAGGCTTTATACATCTTACCCAAAATACTAATAACAATAATTTATATTTTCGAATACATCACGATGGAAAAGGAATAGTTCAATCTGAATTTGATAAACTTAATTATAGCTCCACCGGTTTAGGGTTAAAGAATATTCAAAGCCGGATAAGTGTATTGAAGGGAAGAATATTTTTTGAAATTGACAGTTCACATACTTATTACAAAGTAACTATTGAGATACCCAGGGAAATTGTAGTGGAATACTAAAAATTGTATACTGCAAATACAGACATTCTTTATCTTTAGTGTAATAATCCAAATTATGGATTTAGTAAAAGTTGCAATAGCTGATGATCATAAAATTTTTAGAAAGGGAGTTATCCTATCTCTGCGCCCATATACTAACATAAAATTCGTTCAGGAGGCTGATAATGGCCAGGATTTAATAGACGGTCTTGCAGAAAGTAATCCGGATGTGATTTTAATGGATCTGAAAATGCCTGTGAAAGACGGCATTGAAACTACAAAATATGTTAACAAGCATTTTCCATCAATCAGAATAATCATATTAACAATGTATGAAGATGAAAGATTTGTTGGACACCTTATGGACAGCGGAGCAAATGGGTATTTATTGAAAAGCACTGATCCGGCAGAAATTAAAAAGGCAATATCTGATGTAATGAGAACGGGCTTTTATTTAAATAATTTTGTAAATAAAATATTGATAAAGAAAAATTATTCCAAACAAAAGTTCAATCCAAATCTTAATAGCGAAGTTGTAATAAGCGACAGGGAAAAAGAAGTATTAACCTTAGTATGTATGGAGTATACGGCTCAGGAAATTGCACAAAAAATGGATATTAGTGCACGTACTGTTGAAGCAATTAAAGACAGGTTAATGGAGCGGTTTGGTGTAAAAAACTCAGTTGGCCTTGTTTTTTATTCAATGAAAAATTCGCTGATATATTAATGCTGTTTTCCTCAATTATTTCGGTCTTCCTGATTCACGCCCTGAACAATACAATTATTTGGATTTTTCATTTTATATTTTTTACAATTCTGTAAAAGAGGTATCCCCATATTGTTGGCCCATATCTGAGCTTATACGAAGTCTCAGTTCTAATTAGCTTAAACCCGTTATTGTCAATTAGAAATATCGCTTTTTTAAGTAGATCAATTTCCTTTGCGGTATGTATAAATGCATAGGTGAAATAATTATCAGCAGGCTCAATATCTATTGCTTCCTGGCACAATATAGAACCCTTATCAATTTTATCATTAACAAAATGGATTGTGGAACCACAATTTATTTTGTCATTATTCACCAACGCCCAATATCCGCCTGAATAACCCCTGTATTTTGGAAGCATGCCGCTGTGTATATTTATAAAATGTCCTGGAATGGATTTTAAGAGATCGTTCTTTAATATTCTGGTGGCATTTACAATTACAATATCGGGGTTGATTGATTGAATTAAAGTAATGGTATCAACATCGTTGACAGATTTTACAAAAATTTTTTTTTCTTCCGGAATTTTCGAGGAGTCTAATTTGAATTTTTTTATAATTTCCTTAATGCGGGGAATAGAAGATTTTAAAAGACGGTTGATGATAAACCTGTCAAAAAGCTTTTGCCCCCATACCTTAACGATACCAATTTTTTTAACCCGTCGTTTGTAAATATTATCAGCGCTTTCTCTTTCTTCAAAAATAACAGCCTCAATTTCAAAAGTTTTTTTAATGCCATTGTATATGTATTTAATAAACTGTTTTTCCCCGGATAAGAAAATGATTTTAGGTTTCATTGAGCAATTTAAAAAATCATTTCAGGAATGGTTCCTTCTATAATTAATTTGCCTGCGGTTTTATTTTTTATTTCTTCAATGCTTACACCCGGCGCACGTTCCAGTAATTCAAATCCCTTTTCAGTTATAATTAATACGGCTAGATCAGTAACCACTTTTTTTACACAACTCACACCTGTTAGTGGCAATGTACATTTTGAAAGTAGCTTGGATTCTCCGTTTGGGCTGGTATGCATCATAGCCACTACTATATTTTTTGCGCTTGCAACCAGATCCATTGCTCCGCCCATTCCTTTAACCATTTTTCCAGGTATTTTCCAATTTGCAATATCTCCTTTATCGCTTATTTCCATTGCCCCCAAAACGGTTAAATCAACTTTCCCGGCCCGTATCATTCCAAAGCTTACTGCACTATCAAAAAAGGATGAACCAGGTAAAGTTGTAATTGTCTGTTTGCCGGCGTTTATTAAATCCGGGTCTTCTTCACCTTCTATCGGAAAGGGCCCCATACCAAGTAATCCATTTTCTGACTGAAGTGTAACATCGATACCCTTAGGGATATAATTAGCAACCAGCGTAGGGATACCTATGCCAAGGTTAACATAGTATCCATCTTTCATCTCCTGTGCAATTCTTTGTGCTATCTGATTTTTATTCAACATCGGCAAGAAATATTTTATAAATATTTTTCCTGATAAAACCGGTTAAGCATACTATTCAACTAACTTTTCGTACGGTCAGGTTTTCAATCCTTTTCTCATAATTTTTACCTTTAAAAATCCTATGAATATAAATGCCAGGTGTGTGCACCTGGTCGGGATCAAGGTCGCCAGCAATTACAAGCTCTTCAACTTCCGCTATTGTAATCTTGCCAGCCATCGCCATTAAAGGATTAAAGTTTCTGGCAGTTTCTTTAAAAATAAGATTACCTGTGGTATCGCCTTTCCATGCTTTTACAAGGGCATAATCTGCATCAAAGGCATATTCTAACAGATACTCTTTTCCATTAAAAAACCTTACTTCTTTTTTATCGGCTACCTCTGTACCAACCCCGGCAGGCGTATATATTGCAGGCATTCCATAGCCTGCTGCCATACATCTTGTAGCCAGGGTACCCTGTGGTATTAATTCCACTTCAAGCTCGCCTGATAATAATTGTCTTTCAAATTCAGCATTTTCACCTACGTAAGACGATATCATTTTTTTTACCTGGCGCTGGCGCAACATTAAACCAATACCAAAATCATCAACTCCTGCGTTGTTTGAAATACATGTAAGGTTTTTAACTCCTTTTTTTACCAGTGCTGCAATACAATTTTCAGGTATGCCGCATAAGCCAAATCCGCCTAACATAATTTCTGAGCCATCTGTAATATCAAAAATTGCTTCGTCTGCATTTTCAAAAACTTTATTCATGGTTTTGGTTTGCGGGGGAAAAACGATGGTCTTTCCGCGGTTTTTCTTTCTTTTCAATCTCTAAAAAATTTTTCCTGGTCTGCACTGCATTTAAACTATCAAAAATGGTTTTCAGCAACACGGGATGCCTCTCATAAAAGTCCATACTTTTTTTAAATTTTGTGCGGTCAATATTGTGAATAGCCAGAATTTTTTCTGTAATAGTAAATCCTGTACTTTTAATATTTTGCCCAGAGTCTTTTTTAACTATTTCCTGTGCCAATAAATCGCCCCTTATCATATCCCACATTATAGTCTGCATTTGCACCGGCTTAATAACATCGGGCGGAATATAGTTGCTGTTATTGCATGAACTAATAATAATGAAGACCAGCATCAGGATAGAAATTCTTTTCATTTTAGCCCTTCTTTATATTTAGAAGAATTTGAAATATCTATCTTTTGCAAAAACTCCAGTGCTTTTGTTTTTTCAGAAGGTGAAGCTTTGGAAAATAATTTTACCAATTCTTGTGACTTTCCCTGGAAAAAAAATGGCAATACCATTGTGTTGGGATTATCAACATTAAAAGTATTCAGCAGGCTTAATACATTCAGTACTTCTGTACGGGCTTTAACTTCATTATCATACATGTTATCCAGGCCAAGCCTGTAGTAGGCATAGTACGCATCATGTATTAAAGTATAACGGCTGTTTAGTAAGTTTTCCGTTAACCAATATCTGTTACGTGTTCCATCAAATGCTTTCCATCCTGAAATATTTCTTCCTTCAGGTGCATTGTTTACGATATTCTGCGCTTTTTGTAAATACGCATCCCCACCTCTTTGTGAAAATGAATCATAGTCAAGCCCGATAATCAGGTTTATATAATAAGCTAACACTGCGGTAAGATTTGATGCTAATGCATCTGTGCCGGAAACTCTGGTTTCATTAAATTCGAGCTGCTGAAATTCTACATACTTAAATGTAATATCATTATCCTGAAAATTAATGATAGGCGATGAATATGATGAGTTAAATATAGGCCGTGCCGCCTGTATGGTTAACGATGCTTTGTAAACATTGGCATCGCCGCCCTGCTCCAGGTTTAATAAAACACTGCAATCTATTTTTTCTGCCGGTTGAAAATTATCAGGTGTCCACTTGCGGTTATTAATAAAATCATTAAGTGCGGTTTGCAGGGTAAGAAAAGTTTTTTTATCAACATTTGTTCCAACCCTGTTGCTGATTACACTTACCCGGGCACGCAATTCCTGCGCTAAGCAATGTTGTAACAGTAAAACAAAGCAAACGACGCTTATTATTTTATGCATTTTTATATTGTATGATTGTGTTTATGATGTCCCTGGCAACTTCTCTCTTAGGCTTATTATCAAAATTGTATTCCCTGCCGCGTTTATCAAAAATGGTTATTTTGTTTGTAGTTGATTGAAACCCCGCATTATCGTCGTTAAGGGAATTAAGTACAATCATATCAGCATTTTTTTCAGTTAATTTTTTTTTAGCATTCATTTTTTCATCATTCGTTTCTAATGCAAAACCTACTAAAATCTGATCATCATTTTTTAGTTCTCCGGCTGTTTTCAAAATATCTGCCGTCTTTTTCAAATTCAAAATTATAGCATCATCACCTTTTTTAATTTTTTCTTTCGAAACTATGTCGGGGGTATAATCTGCTACGGCCGCAGCCATTATAATTATCGACGAATTTGGAATATAATTCAGGCAGGCGGTATACATTTCCCCGGCTGAGGTAACTTTTATTGTATCAATTCCCGGGGAAACAGGTAGATCAGATGGCCCCAACACCAAAGTGACAGATGCTCCCATTTTAGCAAGCTCTTCCGCTATTGCTATTCCCATTTTACCGGAAGAATGGTTGCTGATAAATCTTACCGGATCAATGGCTTCATGTGTTGGACCTGCATTGACAAGGGCAATTTCTCCTTTTAACTGATAACTGCTAAAAAAAAAATCCTGTAAAAATTGGATAATGTATTCGGGTTCTGCCATGCGGCCGTCACCGGTTAATCCACTGGCAAGTTCCCCATTATTAACGGGTAAAACTGTATTACTGTAAGACGAAATTTTAGATAAATTAGATTGCGTTGCAGGATGATGCCACATATCTTCATCCATTGCTGGCGCAATTATAACAGGACAGGTTGCAGAAAGGTAAACAGCTAAAAGTAAATTATCACATAAACCTGCAGCCATTTTTGATAAAGTATTACAGGTAGCCGGAGCAATTACCATTACATCGGCCCAACGGCCAAGCATTACATGATTTGACCAGGATTTTTCGTCGAAAAGATCAGTGAGAACATTATTTTTTGATAAAGTTGAAAAAGTTAGAGGCGTAACAAAATCCTGCGAAGATGGGGTTAGAATAACTTTTACTTCTGCACCGGCTTTAACTAATAAACGCAGGAGTATAACAGCTTTATAAGCAGCGATACTGCCGGTTACACCCAATAGTATTTTTTTCCATGAAAGCATAATAAAAAAGAAAAAGCGACGATATTGGT
>JBDSFG010000231.1:0-2579 GCA_039919615.1 Ginsengibacter sp.
TTAAGCAATTCTTTATTGGCGGCAACAATAGTCTGCGTGCATTTAGAAGCCGTTCAGTAGGGCCGGGGCTTTTCAGAGATCCCCTTGCTGATAGCAGCAGATTCTTCCCCGATCAGACAGGCGATGTTAAGCTTGAACTTAATTCTGAATTACGATTCAGAGTAAACAACATTTTAGAAGCCGCTGTGTTTGTTGATGCCGGAAATATCTGGCTTTACAACAGCGACACATTAAGGCCCGGCGCTAAGTTTACCAAAGACTTTACCAAGCAACTCGCAGTAGGTGCAGGTGCAGGTGTACGACTTAATTTGACTATTCTTCTATTGCGCCTGGATGTTGCCACGCCACTTCGTAAACCCTGGCTAACCGGTAATAAATCAGTTTTTGATTTAGGAGATTTGGTTTTTAATCTGGCAATCGGGTATCCGTTTTAGAACAGTTAATCTTCTATGCCGCAGCCGAATCTTCCGACGGGGGAGTCGGCGCAATAATAAAACTATCCATATTGATGCTATAAATGATGTCCGTAAGAGAACTGAGAGATGAAATAGACGATCCATTCCTAAATCCGGGAGAACAACCGCTTCGCATGGTAACGTCGGATAATAATTTGTAACTTTATTTTTCAATCTTTTTTTATGTCGGTTTCATTATTAGACAGAATAACTATCAACCCGGAAATAGCACATGGCAAACCCACAGTCCGTAATAAAAGATATACTGTTGAAGGATTGCTGGAGTACCTCGCAGGTGGCGACAGCATTGAAGACTTGCTGAAAGAATTTCCCGACCTGGAAAGAGAAGATTTTCAGGCATGTTTGCAATATGCAGTTTTAAATATGAAACATAAGTATGCAGAAATAAAAGCGGCATGAAATTTTTGTTAGATGCACAACTGCCTCCATCACTTAAACAACTTTTTACAGATAACGGATATGATTGTATCCATACCCTTGACCTGGAACTTGGGAATGACACACCTGATAAAATAATCAATCAAATATCAGTTTCAGAACAAAGAATATTAATTACTAAGGATAGTGATTTCTTTGATAGTTTCCTTATTAAAAAAGAGCCGTATAAATTAATAATGGTTAAGCTAGGTAACACCTCAAAAAAAGAACTCATTCAATTTTTCAATGACCAGTTTTCAAAGTTAATTGAGAAAATAAAAGTGGAGAATATGATTCTGCTTAGCAAAGAGAATTAAGCAATATGTCTGATATATGAAACAGATGGGAATATTTCTTATACAATCACTATTTGATGCCGGGTCCCTTTGTCTCGGTACTGAATCTTTTGTTGTTTGTATAATTCTATCTTGCTTGTAAAGTTCTTCCATTTTTTCTTTACTAAATCTCCAATAACGTTCAATTCCTAAAAATTCATAATGGGGATTTCCTTTTCCTGCTGCGTCGCCGCCCGTTGCTGTAATATCCCCAAGGGAAAATCTTCTTCCTGATTCGCTTTCAACATTCTTGAAATTTTTTTCAATATATTCTTGTCCGTATGGCTTGTATAAATGCTTAAAGTTATAATTATCACTTTTTAAATAAAGAAATATTGAATCATGAACTCTTCCTAAATGTTTTGAACGTTGTTTTGCATCATTATGGGAAGATTGACGTTTCCAGACAATTTCATTAACGAAAAGGTTTGCTCCAAAAATTCCATCCAGCATAACCTTCACATAATGCGAGGCGTGCCAGTCGCAGTGATAATAAAAGCTTCCTGTTTTTTTAAGTACCCGATATAATTCTGTGGTACGTGTTCGCATATAGTCTATATATGTGTGCATCACCAAAGCGATCATTAAATGCACGCTTCTCTGCAACATCTCCCCAAAACACTTCATAATTTCGATTGCTGTTGAATGGCGGATCAATGTAAATCAAGTCAACACTTTCATCGGGAATTTCATTGAGCATTTTTAAATTGTCGCCGCAATAAATCGTAAAAGGCTTAAGCTGATGTTTGGGCATAATTGAGATTTTCTCTTTTAATTATTTTAAAAATAATACTCTTTACGCAATCTGGCTTAAGGGAATATATTGTTACCTGTAAATTGTTTAAATTTGATAAAACGATTTTTATGGAAGCCCTGTTTACATTTAAGCTGTCTGAATTTAATAATGATGTTGTGCAAAAAATAAAAGACTTTGCATATGATGATAGTGCTATTGTAACCATTAACATATCTGACAAAAAAGACGAGCTATACTCAACCGAAACCAAAGAAGAATTCATCTCCCGCATACAATCAAGAATTGATGCATACCATACTCAAAATAAATATTCTGAGGAAGATTCATTTAGCGCCGTTAATGAACCCGAACCATGAATTTTAAACTTATACTTTCTCCTCCTTCTCTTGAAGATCTTTATTCCTTATATAGATACAATCACAGGCTTGTAAGCAAAAGCATTGAATTGCTGATTGATGTTCAGAAGCAACCATTTCAGGGCATTGGGAAACCTGAACATCTTAAATATTTTTTTGCCAACATCTGGAGCCGCCGGATTAATGACGAACATAGGTTGATTTATGAAGTAACCGGCAATGAGATTGTTATTTTTAG
>JBDSFG010000305.1:0-3685 GCA_039919615.1 Ginsengibacter sp.
GAAACTTTCTGCATCTCTCTTTTTACATAAGCTGTCTATCCATCCAAAACACAATGCTTCTTCTGTCGCATCAATAAGGTTGATTGATTTTACTTTACTTTTTTTATGATATAGAATTAGCCAAACTGATTTTTCTGATTGACTGTTTTTTGTCAACCACTTTCGCCACTCCTTTCTTGTCCTGGCATAAATTGCTTGTTTGCCATCTTTTGTTTCCATCAGATAACTATGATTTTTTGGAGTCTAAAATTTCTAAGTAATGTTTGTTTGTCATTACGCCAAGTATGTTTCCAAAAGGGTCAACCACCGATGCAGTCACAAAATTTCCTTCGCCGCCGCTACGGTCAGTAATTGGCTCATATAAATTTGCACCCAATGAAATTAGCTTGTCAACCGTTGCAGCTAAATCGTCAACATGCCAATATACAATTGCACCAGAAGGTTTGTTTGTCGCAGGACCAGGTGCAAAGCGGCTGTCAATAATACCAAGTTCATGTTGATAGTCGCCAATACGAAACTCTACATAACCAGGAACAGAAAAATAGGGCTCAACACCTAAAAATTCTGAATACCATTTCTTTGCTCCTTCGTGGTCGGTTGCGTAAAAACCAATTGTTGATAGTCCTCGTAATGTTTGTTTGTCCATAGTTTTAGTTGTCAAATTTTAGGTTGTCAAAGTTAATTTATTGCACAAAAGTTTCAAGTTTGCAGTGTCCCCAAAACTTGCAGCTAACGATTCGGCCTGGCGTATTCCAGGATCAAATCTTCCAAATTTGTTTTCAAATTAAGCCACATTTTTATAGTTGGCTACTTACATTGCCCTTTCTTTGAAACTGAAAACATTCGTAATATCAGTTATTTTACGTAAGATGGATATCTATCAGCTAAATTCGAATTGAACCACGTTGTAAATTCAGAGGCTGCCTTTTTGTAGTCTTTTAGATTTATTTTGTACGATTTATATTCAGATTTATGTCTTTTTGAAAATGAAATAGCCCAAGTAATAATATCATCTTTAACGAATGATATAAAACTACAAATTTCGTCAAATTGGTCTCCCAAAAAACGAATATAAATCTGTCTTCGAGTGGCTTCTTGCAAATCTTCTTGTTTCTCACTCCAAATTAAATCTTCAGGCAAGACATATTCCCATATTTGTTCAACCGTCATATTTTCAAAGCAATCTTCATATAAGAGAGGAGATGTTTTAATAAGTTTACGACAATCAAAAATTGCATGAATAAACTCACTTTGTCTTTTGTTATCACCAATACTAGCTCCTAAAAACCACAACTTCATATATCCCTTAATACCAGTAATTCCTTGTTCAATTTCGATTGCGAATTTATCTCGTTCTCCAAAGAGATGTTTTTGTTCATTCATTTAAGTCTCTAAGTTATTAGACTGTTGCTAGAAAATTGCTGCTAACGTGAGCTTGTGGAAAACTCCCTTTCTAGTCCTCGTTTGTAACGAGGACTAATCTCAACTACTAATAAGCAAACTCAATAGTAACAACCTCTTTTCTTCACCTTTCAAGCCTTTCTAGTCCTCGTTTGTAACGAGGACTAATCTCAGCTACTAATAAGCAACCTCAATAGTAACAAGCCCTTTTCTTCCCTGGTAATCTTTTGCACTACCCTTAACATAGTCCCATTGGTTTTCAACCAGACCATTTCTGACTGGGTTTTCATGAACATAATTTATGCGTTCTTTTATTCCAACGATCTTTTCATCTATTGTTACAGCTTGGTTATCATCTTTCCATAGTTTATAATAAGTAGCCCTGCCAATTCTTTTTGCCTCTTTACTCATTGCATTTAAAAGCCATTCTCTTCTGCTTTCTGGTATTGTTTGTATTGCTCTTGTAATTTCTTTAGAGGTGTGTTTTTTAAAGTCTCTGATTATGTCTGAAATATTTCCATGATCTGATTTAGTAGTAATTACAAGATGGATATGATTGCTCATAATTACCCATGCATACACTACCAGGCCTTTTTGATCAATACAATAATTTAAAGAGTCAACAATGATGTCTCTATATTCTTTTCGTGAAAAAATATCTATCCAATGTATCACGGTAAATGTAACAAAGTAGCAACCTGCTTTATCGCTGATTAAATATTTATCTCCGCTCATTTTTGAAAGCTAACAAATAATGGAATTATTTAGTCCTCGTTACAAACGAGGACTAGTTAGGGGGGTACTAATGGCCGCAGGCAGCCTCACCTGTAAGCCCGCTACTTTGCACCCTACAGTGGCGCCGGCTTCGGTCAACAAGGAGTAGAACAAAAAGCCCCGATACAGCTTAAGTATCGGGGCTTCGTTTATGGGGCTTTTCGTCTACTCCACTTAATGTTGTGCGTTCGTTTTTTTTCTTGAATAACGTCAATTGGTATTTAACTCTTTCATAAATTTTTCAATTTCTTCGATAAATCTCTGCCTGTTAGTTACAAATGCAAAATGTCCTGCGTTTTTTATAGTAACCATTTTTTTCCTTGGTGCTACTATTTTAGCAAAGTAATTCTTCACAGGCTCAGTGGGTGTAAATAAATCATCAGCGCCTTGTATAACCAAATAGGGTATTTTAAAATTCAATGCATTAGTAGATAGACGTTCTTGCAGTTGATATGGCAATAGGATTTTACCGGAAAAAATCATCCCGCTGTCGAGGTTATTAACCTCAGAAGCCGGAAGTTTTCCTACTTCCTTTCGTAAAGTGTCAAACCATGAAGCATCGGTGGCATCCAGATATTTTCTTCTGGATCTCGAAAAATGAAAAAACTGATCGGCATTGTCCGGGTCGGGAGTGCCAATTTTATTTAGTTCATCTGACAATAAACTGTCTTTGGACTCGATGGCTTTACTTTTCATAAATTTAAAAACCCATTGTACTGATTCAGCCCAACTGGCTATTTGCCCGGTGCCTATATACGCTTTAAAAAGATCCGGTCGTTTAATAACCATTCCAGTTGCTATAACTGTTCCAAGTGAATGGCCCAAAACAATTAAATCATTTCGCGGAAAACTTTTTTTCAAATACTCTGCCAGTTCAATACCGTCATTTACCAGTTGCTCTATCGTTAGATTAGGCGTTTGTTCATGATATTTGCCAAAAGTTTTTCCTGCTCCCCGTTGATCCCATTGCACTACAATAAACTTCTTTTCATAGTCAGCATAAACATCTGTATAACATGATTGCGCATCACCCGGGCCACCGTGTACTATAAGAAACAGTGGCGAATTTTGTTTTTCTCCGCGAATCGTAATCCATTGCCCAATGCCGCCAAGGGTAACAAATTTTGCTTCTTGAATTTTATTTTCTGCAGCACAGTTTTGGATAAAAAATAGCGTAAAAAATATTGTAGCGAGAGATAATTTCATATTGAAAGTTTTAAGATTTTCCGGAGTTGTGCTGGTTCGTCGCACCATCCTCTAATTATTGTTTATTAGAATTCATAACTTTTTTGGGGAAATTTTTATAGAACAATATTACGAAACATTTCGTAATTAAATCCAAATTTTACCCTTTTCCCACTTTGCTCGGGGTAATTTTTTCAAAGAATGTTTACCATAGCATGGCGTATAACGCCTCCATTGCCGCACCTTAAAAATAATCTATCGCGGCAATGAACCCAAATTAGCCTGCTTTGCGAAACTGTAAATAAAACCCTTAAAGGAATTTTTT
>JBDSFG010000320.1:0-9744 GCA_039919615.1 Ginsengibacter sp.
AATGCGCTGCAAAAAATTATGGAAGAAAAGTCAATTGCAGATTTTCTCTCTGTTGAAAATTATAATGATTGGAGAAGAACCGGGTTCCCAAAACTAAACCTGGCAGCTAATCCTCAGGCAGGCGTTACAGCTATTCCGAGAAGATACCCTTATTCTGCACAAGAAATAAGTACAAACCCGCAACCGCAAAATGCAAATGTAAAAATAACGGATAGAGTGTGGTGGGATACACCATAGAGATGATTCAATTGAACTAGATGAGAATTTTAGAGCCATGAACATCCTGATTGCGATCACATTCCTGTTTGTATCTTGTAATAAGAGTCTGTAAAACGCACTACTCAATCATCAGAATATTTCCCTAACTCTGTTGGCGATTATTGGGAATATGATGTTTATTATTCAAGCGCTATAAGAGATCACCCTGAAGTTCCAAGGGAATACACAGTAAAAGTATCAATACTTGGTAAAAAAATTTTATTAAATAACACAAACGCTTGTATATGGCAATATAAATATCCCTGGGGCACAGATACTATTTATTTAAAAATTGATAATGATACAGTTAAGGTATATGATGCTTTGCGTATCGGAACACTTAGAGGATTAGAATTTCCATTAAGAATTTATATAATTCCTTTCAGTAGACAACAAAGGTGGAACGGGAAGTTACTTCTAATTGATAGCTTTCATGTTTATGATCAATCATCTGTAATTACATCAGTTGAAACATTTATTAATTGTTATAATATCTACCACTATTATTTAGCGCCAAACACCGAATATGTTGATAATTTTTGGTTTAAGCCAAATGTGGGAATGATAAAGATTAATTATGACGATTACAATTTCTCGCCACGTAATAAATACTTATGGCAATTGAAATTTTTTTATTTACACTAAACAGCATACGGAAAATTTAAACATATGTAAAGGGTTATGGGATTAACGGCAATCTAAAATATAAGCGTTGCTGTAATTGATAAAGGTGTTGAAGACCATGAGGATTTTCACCACCCAGAGATATTTAGAGATTGCAATGAATTAAAAGGTACAACGAATTATATATTTTGGTTGTCAAAGAAGTATAATTAGAAAAACATCTTATGAACTGTAAAACACTTTTATTACTTGCTTTTACTATTATATTCTTCTGTTGTAAAAAAGAAAAAGTCAAAATTATGTATATGGGAGAAGTAATAAGTCAGCCTAACTATTGCACTTCAAGTACAGGCTTCCCTTTTATAATTAAGTACCTTGATAAAATGAATCATTCCGACACTATCATTACTATTACTTTACCAATTCAATTTAAGTTTATAGGTCAAAAAATAGAATTTGAAATGCGGGAACTCACTTTACAAGATGAAAGAATTGCCTGCACTAATTTATTTGACATACCAAAGCAAACAATATATTTAATGTTTCACCATAATAAATTAAATTTTTATGAGAAAAAATATAAAGCACTTTTTGATTCTCCTATTGATTTTTACGTCAATAAATTCTTATGCACAAATTTTTTATTATTCAGAAGGTAAGAAAATTGCATTACAAAGAGATACCACAAAGTTGTTTGTTGATTTGGATAGGACGAAGATTGGGCAATCCTTTTTAATTAATTTGTTGAAAACTGAAAGGTTACAATCCATAGATAATACTCTGATAGTAATGTAATGGCGATAAAATTATCAACTTACTCAAGTAAGAATAAAATTCTTTCAATATTGAAAAAAGAAAACAATGTACGCCATGCTTGGGACGCTGTTAACTTAGATGGATTAATTTTTATTCCAACAGGCGAAATATTATTAAAACCTAAAGATGGACTAACCATAAACGATATTTTAAATAAACTGAGCTTACAAACTCAAGTCACAGTTTCTAATAAGAGCTATTACAATATGTCTGTTTTGAACGTTATTGATTCGAGTAATCTTTTCAATATTGCAAATTCAATATACGAAAGCAAATTAGTAGACTGGTGTCATCCAAATTTTTATGTTCCAATTACAAATTATACAAATGACCCACTATATGCGCAACAATAGAAAGGGCTTGTATGTTTTGCAAGTTGACAGGGACAACAAAACCGCAACGACAAAAATTATTATTGAGTAATTAGATATAATACTGCAGCCTTCGGGTGACGAGGACTACCTACAACATTAAGAACAACAGCCGAAAACCCCTCATAAAAAAGCCTCTGTTCAAAAAAATTGCAGGGACTTTTGGTTATTGTTTATTGACCGACCCCGGGCTTGTATGTAGCCTTTTCTATAGGGGATTTGCAGTCTGTTATTTTACTATTCTCAATAGGTTTAAATCTGATAGATATGGAGCGGAGAGCTCCATTAATCCAGTTAGCAATTGCTATCGTTTATTTTGTATTTGTATCAGAAAACTTTTACTTCGTCGCAACATTTACATAATAGTACACATGCTGCCATTATTATTACTACTTTGTAGCAATGGCTAAACTATGGTATTCAAAACGATGGATCACGATTGTAATTCATGCGCTTGCATGGATACTTTTATTTTCATTACCATACCTGCTAACTTCTTCTTATAACAATAAAGAACCTAAGCATACTGATATTGAATCAGGCTCATGGGGCTTCATGTTCTCCGTGCTGATGAATATAACCTGGGTAATTTCTTTTTATGTGAATGCGCATGTTATCATGCCAAAATTTTTCCATAAAAGAATTTATTGGAAGTACGTTGTTATACAATTTTTTATTTTCTCATGGATATTAATACAGAGCAGGATATTATTAAAACTATTTGTAGGGATTGAGCATTTTAATTTAGGCAGGCATATAATGTTTAATGTATTTGTTTACTTGTCCATTCTTTCAGCAAGTATAGCTTACCAGCTAATACGGGATAAACAAAAAACAGATAAACTGGGAAAGGAAAAAGAGACAGAAAATTTAAAAACCGAATTGTCACTGCTCCGTTCACAGGTAAGTCCTCACTTCATGTTTAATGTGTTAAATAATATGGTATCACTTGCAAGAAAAAAATCTGATCTGCTCGAGCCTTCTCTTATAAAATTATCTTCGCTAATGCGGTATATGTTATATGAAACAGAAGAAGAAAAAGTTTCCCTGGAAAAAGAAATTGACTACCTCCACAGTTACATTGATCTTCAGCAGCAACGCTTTGGAAAAAAATTAAACTTAAACGTGTCTCTTGATGTGGGAGACGATCAATACCAGATAGAGCCTATGCTTTTAATCCCTTTTGTGGAAAACGCTTTTAAGCATGGAACCGGGCTTATAGAAGGCGGTACAATACAAATTGATCTTACCGCAGAAAAAAATATTTTAAAATTCAACGTTCGCAATAAATACGACCCCACCTCTACTGATATCAAAGATGATTCATCCGGTATTGGCCTTAATAATGTAAGCCGAAGATTAAATTTACTTTACAGCAAAAAACACCATTTAACAATCACAAAAAATGATAATTGGTTTATTGTTTCACTTCACATTAATTTAAATTAATGATACGCTGTATTGCCATAGATGATGAACCTCTTGCACTTGATTTACTGGAGGATAACATAAGTAAGGTACCCTGGCTGCAACTGGTTGGTAAATGTGAAGATGCGATGGAAGCAATGAAAATAATGCAGCAGGAAAATATTGATCTTATTTTTTTAGATATACAAATGCCCGGCTTAACAGGATTGCAATTTATACAAAGCATGGCGCATAAGCCCATGATTATATTAATTACTGCGTATGAAAAGTTTGCATTGGAAGGCTTTAATTTAAATGTTACGGATTACCTGGTAAAGCCTGTGGCGTTAGATCGTTTTATTAAAGCCTGCAATAAAGCCCTGGAGTATTATATGTTAAAAACAAAAAGTACTGCTGGAATTGATTACTTTTTTGTAAATGTAGACTACAGCCTTGTAAAAATAATTTTTAAAGATATAATGTGGGTAGAGGGTTTGAAAGATTATATTAAAATACATTTAAGAAGTTCTTCAAAGCCAATTGTTACCCGGATGGCTATGAAATCAATTGAAGAGATATTGCCTTCTTCCAAATTTGTCCGGGTGCATAAATCATACATAGTATCTGTTGCATATGTTACAGCGGTAAGAAAAAACACTGTGTTTATAGGAGCCGCAGAAATTCCGGTGAGTGAAAGTTACCCGGAGGCGATTGCTTTTATAACGGGAAAACCTATTTAAGCCAACCTTATTATTTTATAGTAGTTCCAAGCCTTTTCGCTGATTTCGTCGCAACAATTACTCCTCTTATCTCATTTCTGTCAAAAGCCTTTTAATGATGATTTACTTTTACCATTCAATTAAAATTATGAGAAAAATAATAATACTCTTAGCTGCTGTTACGCTGTCTTATGTTGCAATAGCACAACCTCCCGGTGGTTTTACTGCGGGGGCAAACAGAAAAGTTCCAACATTAGGCCATGTATATGGAAAGGTTACAGATGCTTCCGGAAAACCGGTTAGCGGCGCATCAGTTATCATTTTGCAAAATAAATTTGATACTGCTGCTAAAAAGATGAAAGAAATTTTATTGAAAGGAACAGCCACGGAAAATAATGGGGATTTTTCTCTTGAAGAACTGCCGGTTTTTGGAAATCTTGATCTGAAGATTTCTGCAACAGGCTATGCATTATTTCAGCAGTCAGTTTCATTAATGCCGAAACGAAATAGTGCTGGTCCGGCAAGCAAGCCTTCGTCAGTTGCCACAGGCGCCCCTGCTGGTATGCCTGCAAACATGCCCTCATTTGACAGGGATCTCGGTAAAATTAAACTCGTTACAGATGTGAAGCAGCTCGAGGGTGTAACTGTTGTAAGTAATAAGCCTTTGGTAAGATTTGATGGTGAAAAAAAAGTATTTAATGTAGATAAAAATATTGTAAGCGCGGGCGGAACGGCTGTTGATGTAATGAAGAATGTGCCTTCAGTTAATGTAGATATTGATGGTAACATATCGTTGAGAAATAGTCCGCCGCAAATATTTGTTGATGGAAGGCCAACAACCTTATCACTCGACCAAATACCGGCTGATGCCATTGAAAGTGTGGAAGTAATTACAAACCCTTCAGCTAAATATGATGCTTCGGGCGGTGGCGCAGGTATATTAAATATTGTTTTAAAAAAGAACCGTAAAACAGGTTACAATGGTAATTTGAGAGCCGGTGTTGATAAGCGTGGTGCCATAAATGGCGGCGGGGATTTTAATGTGCGCCAGGGTAAATTAAATATTTCTGCAAGCATGATGGGCAACCAGAATAAAGGGAGAACGACAGGCACAACAGACAGGCTTAATTTACTAGATGTACCTCAGACTTCTATCTTCCAAAACAATTATAACAGAAATAGCGGAGGATTTTTATTTGGCAAATTGGGTTTGGATTATTTAATGACAAACCGCACCACTCTTTCTTTTGCAGGCATAAAAGCGCACGGTCAATTTGAACCCCGTGAGTCAATTACCATTAACACTGATAGCCTGTATAATGGTGCCAAAACATCATCGTTCAGTGATCGGTTATCAACAGGTAAAAGAATATTCAATTCATACGGATTGGTTGTAGGCATGAAGCATATTTTTCCTAAAGAAGGGGAAGAGTTAACCGTTGACGGAAATTTCTTTTCAGGAAAAAATAAAAACAATTCATTGTACACCACTAATTTTTATAGTCCTGTTAGTGGCAGTTTAGCTGGTACAGAATTACAAAAAGTTTTAGGTAACGGTACTAACAGTTTCCTTACTATTCAAACAGATTACGTTAAGCCAATAACCGCAAAGATAAAGCTGGAGGCAGGTTTGAGAGCATCAATAAGAAGCTTTGAAAGTAATAACAGCAATTACATTTTTGATGATTCGGTAAACAATTATAAAATTATACCAAACGCTACAAGCAACTATTCCAATAATGATAATGTATATGCCGGGTATGTAACTTTTTCCAACAGCATAAAAAACTTTACTTATAAGGCGGGCTTGCGTGCAGAGAGCTCAAGCTATTCCGGTGAGCTTACCAACTCCGGGCAAAAATTTAGTAACAACTACCCTGTAAGTTTGTTCCCATCGCTTTTTGTTACCCAACAACTCAAGCATGATCAGCAGCTGCAATTCAGTTACAGCAGGCGTATTAACCGGCCCAACTTCTTTAATTTAATTCCGTTTACAGATTACACTGATAAGCTTAATGTTACCCGGGGTAATCCGGATCTTGTTCCGGAATTCACACAATCGTTCGAGGCTAATTACCTAAAAACATTCAAAGGAAATAATTCATTTTTAGCATCACTATATTATAAAAACACCACTAACCTTATCACCCGTTATCTTGAAAAGCAGGCAGACCCTGTGATTGGAGGAGACATTCTTATCAATACCTACATCAACGCTAACTCAAGTTATACTGCAGGAGCGGAGTTTACCGCTCAAAATTATCTTACCAAATGGTGGGATATTTCTTCCAACCTGAATATTTATCAGGCAAAAATTAATACAGATAACATAACGGGTACATCGCAGGATGCTTTGGTTAGCTGGTTTGGTAAATTCAATTCAAATTTTAAATTGCCTTCAAAGTTTGCAATACAACTTAGTACCGTTTACCAGTCTAAAACTAATTTGCCTGTAAACAAAGGTGGTGGCGGCTTTGGCGGACCTGGTGGCTTTGGTCAATCACAAAGCTCATCGCAGGGATATATAAGATCTTCATGGGGTACTGATATTGCCATAAAGAAAAGCTTTTTGAAAAATGACGCAGCGTCAATTTCGTTAAGTGTAAACGATATTTTTAAAACAAGAAAGACTGATCAATATTCTGAAAGCGCTTACTTTATCCAGAATTACGAGCGGATCCGCGACCCGCAAATGTTTAGGTTAAACTTCGCTTACCGTTTTGGGAAATTGGATATGTCATTATTCAAAAGAAAAGTAGATTTAAATACCTCGGGCGCCACAGAAGGTATGCAACAATAGTTGGTTAAAAACAGATACACGTTGATTAATAAACCTGTGAGATTAAAAAATGATCTCACGGTTTGTTTTTATTTGTCATGATAAACCCCAGGTAATTTTACTTTTCAAACCCCGGCGAATTAATAGTTTTTAAAGTAAAACTACCGGGGTTTTTACAGCGTAAATTTTTAAGTCTTAGCACTCCATCTCTCTAAATGCTAACATTTGATTAACCAGCTTTATTTTTTTAATTTTTATAAATTTTTGCATAATAAATCTTTTTAGATTTCGTTTGTATAAAAACCATTTCTATGAATACTTTTCTTGGTATAGGGATATACATGATTGCTGCCTCTTTAACCATGATTGGATATGTTTGGATCAAATCTGTTAAACATAGCCGGTCAGGATATGATCAAATGTTAGAAACCGAAAGCTTTGCAGAAGAAGATCACACAACAGGAGAAATTTTAGCAGCCTAATTGCAGTAATGAGCTTTACTCATTTACAGAAATGTTCAATATTTCTTATAGATATGTATATGCCTTTATTAAAGGCTGAAAAGCTCCTGCACTCCATTTATTAAGATTAATCGCATCCCCCAACTTCATATTTATTTCATCTGAATATTGTATATATCATTTAGCCGGGTCACAAAATTCTATATTATCATTATTTAGCAAATGAAAAGTGATGAAAATAGTCCTGGTTTTTTAAAGGCCGTTTCCGCTTAAATTGAGTACACTAAGAGCGAAAGTGGTACTGTTCTCACAATTGTGGAACATCTTTCTTTAAAAAAACGGGTGGTTCCCCCCTCAGATTATTTAGCGGTTGCCCGTTTTTTTCAGGATGTGAACAGGATGGAAAATGAAAAATTTATTTTAAAGACAAACTGATTATTCTACCACCGCCTCCTCTCCATACATCTGCTCCTTAAATTTTAATGAAGGCGAAGAAATGAATTCACCAATTCCCAAATTGTCCCATTTTTTATCTACGGCATTTATTGTTTTATTATCTGCAACAATTATATTAGGCCAGTCTCTTTGGAAATTATCATACTCCTTAGTTTTTCTTGTACCATCAAAACCCATGCAGGCGAAATAGCTGATGTTAGATGTACGATGTTCGATGTACGATGTTTGAGAAACTTGCGGCTCCAATTCCTTAATTGGGGCTTTATACAAGATGTAGTCTCTTTTAGGATCAAGGTTATTACAAAATCTCCAGAGTGCAGTAGTAAGATCATTTGCATCAACAGTATGTTCAACGTATAGAATCATTTTTATGCCGTCAACTTCTTTTAAGTCACAGATAGCCTTATGCAATTCTCTCACATGATTTTCCCGGTTTTTTTCTAAAGAAATAATTATACAGGGAATTTCTTTTTTTATTAAAGACGTATTCACAGATTTTATTTCAGCAAACTTCAACAGTACTTCTTTAACATCGTACATCGTACTTCTTACATCGTACATTTCATCAACCTCTTCTTCAAACTTAAATGTTCCATCAATACACATCTTTCCGCCAAACCCGAGTTTGCTGCAACTATGATCAAGCACATCCATAGGCCCTTGTGAAAAATAAATATCAGTTGCGGGGTTCAAATTTTTAAAAACATCTCTTGCCAGTTTCTCATAGTCATTAATTTTAAAAGCGTTTTCCAAAATCTCCCCTTCAGTGGGATTCAGGGGAGCCGTGAGCACCAATATTTTATTAAACATCATTTGGCCTGCACCCCACATTGCATTCATAACTTTTTGCCCCTGCCCGGCATATTCTTTTTTTATTTTGGTTATCACAAGATTATGAAACACACCTTCAACAGGCATATCCATATCAACAATTTCAGGAACCATTGTCATTTTTATCGGGGCTAAAAAAATACGTTCCGTTGCTTTACCTAACCAGGCATCTTCCTGCGGCGGAATGCCAACAATTGTGGCGGGGTACACGGCATTTTTTTTATGCGTTATTGCTGTGATATGAAACCGGGGATACCAATCCGGCAAAGAATAATAACCGGTATGATCGCCAAAAGGCCCTTCCCAAATCAGTTCATCATTTGGATCAACGTAACCTTCAATAACAAAATCAACATCAGCAGGAACTTCAACGCCAGGCTGTGTTAAGCACTTCACCAGTTCCACTTTTTTCTTTCGCAAAAAACCTGCAAGCATATATTCGTCTACGTTCTCAGGCAAAGGAGCTGTTGCTGAATAAGCATACACGGGATCGCCGCCTAAAGCCACCGCAATTGGCATTCTCTTACCAAGTTTTTTATATTCATTAAAATGCTTTGCAGAAACCTTGTGCTTGTGCCAGTGCATACCCGTAAGCGTTGGCCCAAAAATTTGCATGCGGTACATGCCAACATTTCTTGAGTGTGTATTGGGATCTTTTGTATGAATGATTGGCAGGGTTACAAACGGTCCGCCATCTTTAGGCCAGCAAGTTATAACGGGTAATTTAGTTATGTCAGGATTTGGCATTATTATTTCCTGGCATTCGCCTTTTCCACTTTTCACTTTGGGCATCCAGCTTGCAAACTGCCCTAACCTGGGAAGTAGTTTTAGTTTATCAAAAATATTTTCTTTGGGAGAAGAAAGAAGGTGAAATAAATTTTCTATTTCCCTGGCAACATCATTGAGATCATTAACACCAAGGGCCATACACATTCTGCGCTCACTGCCATAGGCATTCATCAGCACGGGAAAATCAAAACCCGTATTTTCAAAAAGAAGCGCCTTGCCGCAATTACCGCTTT
>JBDSFG010000035.1:0-7170 GCA_039919615.1 Ginsengibacter sp.
TGCCAATTCTTTTGGCCTCTTTACTCATGGCATTTAAGAGCCATTCTTTTCTGCTTTCTGGTATCGACTGAATTGCTTTTGTAATTTCCTTTGACGTATGTTTTTTAAAATCCCTTATAATTTCTGACATGTTTCCATCATCTGATTTGGTAGTAATTACAAGATGAATGTGATTACTCATAATGACCCACGCATAAACTACTAATCCTTTTTCGGCGATGCAGTAATTCAATGCATCAACTATTATAGCTCTGTATTCCTTTCGGGTAAAAATATCTATCCAATGTATCACGGTAAATGTAACAAAGTAGCAACCTGCTTTGTCGCTGATTGAATATTTGTCTCCGCTCATTTTGGCAAGCTAACCAATTATGCAATCATTTAGTCCTCGTTGCAAACGAGGACTAGTTATAGAAATTTAAGACTTCGCCGAACTTGGGGTGTAAGACTTCGCCGAACCTGATACAGGAAATCAGTAAAACCGATATCTTTACCCGTAATGAGCCAGGGCTCCGGATGTTTTCTAAATTGCTTATTTTGACGTACTGCGTTTACCGAAAAGTTTTTGTGATTATATTTTTCATGCTCTATGCGTCTGCATGCATAGCGCAGTTGTGCACCGGCAGCCTGGGCGATCCTTCGGTAAACATTACTTTCGGCTCAGGGCCAAATCCGGGCAATCCTTTATCTGCAGCTACAACAAATTATCAATATACCACTGATCCCTGCCCCGTGAACGGATATTATACTATTGCGAACAGCGGAGTAGATTGTATGTATGGCTGGCATATTTTACCCGGCGATCATACCGGTAATCCTAGCGGTTATTATATGCTGGTAGATGCCTCTTTTGATCCCAGTGATTTTTATCTTGATACTGTAAAAAATCTATGCCCGAATACTACCTATCAATTTGCTGCATGGGTAATAAATATGAAATATGTAACACAAGGTATAAGGCCCAACATTACATTCAAAGTTGAAACTGAAACAGGTTCAGTTATACAAAGTTTTACCACAGGTGATATACCCGTTGAGCAGGAAATACAATGGAAGCAATATGGTTTTTATTTTACTACTCCTGCTAACATGCAAGCCGTTGTTTTGCGAATGACCAACACGGCACCCGGCGGCGATGGTAATGATCTTGCACTTGATGATATTACCTTTAGGCCATGCGGCCCTGTAATTACTTCCAAAATTGATGGATTTACTGAGGATACGGTAGTAGTATGCCAGGGAGACAGTACTGTGTTCACCTTTACCGCAGAAGCCTCTTCAGCTTATGTTAATCCTTCTTATCAGTGGCAGTTAAGCCGCGACTCTGGTTCATCATGGTCAGATATACCCGGCGCTTTATCTGTTTCTTATTCACGAAAAGCAACCGGCCCCGGCGATTACCGGTACAGGGTTGCCGTTACTGACCAGCGTTATTCGGGGAATGTATCATGCCGCATTTCATCAAGTGGTGTTCGCATTATAGATCAGGCAAGGGCTTTTGTAAACGCAGGGTCAGACAGAATAGTGTTTAAAGGTGATACCGTTCATCTTGATGGAACAATAACCGGCCAAAATGTATCATGGTACTGGAGCCCGCCGGACTATCTCAGCGATAGCCGTAGTATTGATCCTGTTGCTTCTCCACCAAATGACATAGAATATATTTTGTACGGGCAATCCATTTTTGGTTGTGTCAGCATTGATACAGTAGACCTGAAAGTGATTAATGCTATTTATGTACCCAATGCATTTACACCTAATGGTGATAACATAAACGATCATTGGCATATACCTTATCTGGAGCCTTTATCAGGCGCATCAATAATGGTGTATAACCGTTATGGACAGCTTGTTTATCATGCTATGGGCAGAACAGTTGATTGGGATGGAACTTTTAAAGGAGGAGAACAACCCTCCGGAACTTATGTTTATCATATCCATTTTAAAAAAGGCCGCAAGGATATGAAAGGAACGTTTCAGCTCGTAAGGTAAAGGGCAAATACATCTGCTGTTACTTTATAATGTGCCTGGCATGCCCTTCATTGGCGCAAGCGTCCGCTCAATGTCATTTAGTTAAGGATTAAACAGCTCGTCTATAATTTGTAAATGTTTGATACTTACCTCTCTTTCTTTTTGCAGGTGGTCTTGGCGGATGCCTGCCAGGCCTTACTGGTTCTATATTTTTAATAAACAAATGTTGTAATTCCATTAATATGTCAAAACTGTTATTGGATTGAATAAATAATTTTAGGATCCTATTTTTTAATGATGCCCAGCTTATGTTGCGATTTATTTTATACTCATAACGCCTGGATGCAGAAATTTCTTTCACTTCCTGGTCACATTGTTTTTCGAGAATACTTTGCAGATTGGCAACAAATAAAGCTGCTCCATAATCCTGCTGAATGCATACTACTCTATGCCCACTGCATATTTCCATTTGCAATTGATTTTTTTGTTTGCCAAAAGCGGTTTCAATTTTCCATCTCATAAAGTATAAGCCACTTAGTTTTTTTGAAGTAAATATTTTATCATTAAAAAGATCAGTAAGTAGTACTTCTATTTCACCGTCCGGCAATATAACTTTTACCATCCTTATTTTAATTCCGGTTTTTTTTGTTACAATATATCCATGCTCTCTCAGGCTTTCTATTGATTCTAATGATGGGTATATGATTGTTACAATATCTGTCTGATTTCCGGCAACAAAATTCTTTACCTCGTTGTTAAAAGTAGTTTTACATCGCATTAAAAAATGCCTCGGTGTTTCTTCATTTACCAGTAAATAAATAAGGCTGTAGCTGGGATAGCCCCGGTCAAAATAAAGTAAGACTGTCTTCCGGTAAACACCTGATATTACTGGCTATAATTGCATTTTCACTGAACTTTCCGGGAAAAATATCTCCCCAAATTGTTAGGTCATTTAGTACATCAAGTATTTGCATTACCCTGGCCATCGGTACACCTCCAAACTGATTATCTGCCGATCCAAAATAGGCTACTACTTTGGGTTTGTTCACAACACTAAAATTGGAACCATCCACTGCCATTAATCTAAAACCCTCCCATCTTTGGATTGTTCTGCATTATACTGGCAGCACTTTTACTTTTTGAAATTTAGTCCCACTGTTGGCGCAAGTGGAGAACAAGATATCGCTCTATAATTGCAGTGATAATGTTTGCCATATTTACAAATCACAAACTTTAAAAGCATGACAGACTTTTTATCTCTATTTGTCTCGAATGAAAAGGCTTTTTCATTCATCAGAAAAACATTCAGAGTAACATTCGTTCTTTTCTTAGTCAATGCACTCTATGGAATGTTTGAATTATGGGAATGGTATTCATTTGTACAGGATATTCCTGTAGCGACTAAGGATAGTCCTCCCGGCGGCTTTATAAAAGAGGATTGTTATATCTTACAAGCTATGGCTGTAAAAACCATTATGGATTATACAGAAGGATTATATTTTATAGTGTTTACTTGCCAGGGTGGATAAAAATAAATAATCGCCTTAGTTATAATATTGCAAAGTGAAAGAAAATACAATTGACTATAACATTATAAAGCCGGAGGAATCACTTCGGGATTATATAAAATTTTTCTGGCGCCTTAACAATAGTGGGAACAGTGATAAGAAAGTTGTTATTCTTCCCGACGGTTATTTTGATATTATTTTTTTTTCATTAAATAATGACCCAACCAAAGCTTTGCTGGTTGGCCTGGCAACTGAGCCTTCGGAATATGTGATTCCTGCAAAGTCTGAAAGCTTTGCAATTAGTTTTAAATTGCCTGCAGCAGAATATATCCTTCACACCAGGCTACAGGATTTACTCAATCAACAAAAATATTTACCCGCCGGTTTTTGGAATATTAAGTTGGAACAATCATCTGATTTTGCCGGCTTAGCCGAAAGAATTACAAGTATTGTAAAAGAATTAATCACTAATAATATTGATAACTGGAAACAAAAACTTTTTGAAACTGTCTATTATACAGAAGGCCTCGCAACTGTGAAACAAATATCAGGCGAAGTTCACTGGAGCAGCCGGCAAATCAACAGGTACTTTAATAAATGGTTTGGCATCACTTTAAAAGCATACTGCAATATTTTGCGTTACAGGGCCTCTTTCAAAAACCTCAGGGAAGGCAAACTTTTTCCGGAAGAACATTTCGCTGACCAGGCACATTTCATAAAAGAAATAAGAAAATATTCAGGCGTAACACCGAAAGAACTCGCAAAAAATGAAAATGACCGATTTATACAATTATCTACTCTCCCCAAGGAATAATTTTGCGTGGTAATATTTTATCATGTGTCGTCTTAGTACACATTTCTATTGAATACACTAATTATGAAATATAAAATCATTGCTTTTTCAGGAAGCCTGCGAAAACAATCCTACACCACAAAATTGGTGAAAGCATTTGAGGATCATGCTCCCGAAAATGTTACCGTTGACCTGATAGATATTGGTAAGCTGCCCTTTATTAATGAGGATTTAGAAAAAAAATTACCCACGCAGGTAAAGGATCTTCATACAACGATACAGCGTGCAGACGGAGTAATTTTTGCTACGCCCGAATACAATCGTTCTTATTCTCCTGTTTTAAAAAATGCTATTGACTGGGGCTCAAGACCGGAAGGCAAAAATAAATGGAAGCAAAAGCCGGTAGCTGTTGTGGGTTGTTCGCCTTATTCATTGGGCGCATTCGGCGCACAGAATCATTTACGGCAGGTATTGATGTATGTTGATATGATCCCGTTGCAACAGCCGGAATTTTACCTTGCAAATGTTGCAGATAAATTTGACAACAAAGGCAAATTAAACGATGAAGAAACGAAACAACAAATAGGTGAGGTATGGCAGGCGCTTGTTGAATTAATTAAAAACAATAAAAAATAAATCTACGGTTATGCTACAAAAAATGAATGCAGATACAAATGCAATTAACTGGTTCGATATACCTGTTACCGATTTAGAACGTGCAAAGAAATTTTACGAAACCATTCTTGATATTGAAATGGAGACCGCAGGAAGGGAAGGAGAAGAAATGGCTTTTTTCCCAAGAAAGCCACATACCATCATGGGGTTATCAGGAATTCTCTCAGGCTCGTTATTAAAAAAGAAAGATTTTAATCCGGGGAAAGACGGGCCGGTTATTTATTTAAATGCAAGCCCGTCGTTACAGACAGTATTAGACAAAGTAGAAAAAGCCGGCGGAAAAATTGTAATGAACAGAACAAAAATACCAGCAGGCTTTGTGGCAAGTTGTATTGATACGGAAGGTAACAGGATAGGTTTACACGCAGAAGTGTAAAAGTAATACCCCAAGTTCGGCGAAGTTTTAGTCTCCGCGGGTGTTCCGCAAGCCAGCCCCCACTGTTGGCGCAAGCGTCCGCTTGTGCCTGTTTATAAAAGTAGTTGTAGATTTATTTAATGAGCAGAAAGTATAAATTTCATGATAACGATAAGCTGTACTTTATTTCATTTGCAGTAGTTATTTGAATGGATGTATTTATAAGAGATGAATACAAACAAGAGGCAATAAAAAGCTGGGAGACGCTTGCGCCAGCAAAGGGCATTAGAGCCTTACATCCTGTAGAAGTGCTTTATGATGCTTTACTATAAATTATACAGAAAGTGTTTTATATTTATTCCTAAAGATTTTATGAGAAAACTTATATTAGTTTTTATGTTATTACTTTGTGTCCCCCGAATAAACGCACAAATTGAAATAGCAAAACTTATTGGCAAGAGATGGAATGATTACAAACTGGGCTACGGTGCATTTTTAAAATTTTCCTATCCCGTTTCAACCGCAAGTGATTTAAGCATTGAAGCTAGCCTGGTATTCTTTTCTGTGAAAGAAAATGACGGGGATGGCCTGGCAGTGGTCCCCTTCAAACTTGGCTACCGTTACACTTTAAACGGAACCGGTTCCGGCATCTATATTGAGCCTCAACTTGGGTATAATTTTTTTGGAGCAAATAGTTTTGATGGCGAACATCCATATAAGGGGGCCGTGATTGCTTTAGGCACTGGTTATTTATTTAAGCCTGGAGGAAGAGTGCAGTTTGATTTGGGGCTTCGTTATGAAACAGTAGTTATTAAAGACGGTTCTGCAAATTATATCGCTTTAAGATTGTCGCACAACTTTAGTTTTAAAAAAAGAGAAGAGGATAATTAGTCGTCCCCACTGTTGGCCCCCCACTGTTGGCGCGAGCGTCCGCTCAATCCTTAGCCAGGTCTCTACTCCGAGCCTGAAGCAAGGCAGGACCCGGCAAGCTTTTGAGAAAGTTTTGATTATTGATTAAAATATCTCTGCATCATCATTGATCTGTAATAAAATAAATTCCCTGTTCTCCTGTCGCATAATATTTTGCTGAGCTGTGTATATAATCACCAGGGTTCTCTGTCAATTTCCAAACACCGTTGCAAGGGTTATTGTGTATATAAGATAGCTTCTGTGTAAAGAAATGCTGAGATGTAATTTCTTTACAATCAAATGAATGTTCAAAATACCTTGTGAATCTTTCCTTTGTCTTTGTCCGATGTACTAACTGCTTCAGAGAGCTGTTTAAGAATATCAATTTTATTGAGTTCTTTCAATCTTTCAACAATTGTATAAGCCATAAATCTTTTTCCATTACCTATAATGGTATTAATGCTTTTAGAAGAGTTACTAAAATCAATTAACACATGTAAATGATTTGGCATGATCACGTAAGCTTTTACAAAATGCTTATTTGATTTGAGATGATCAAACCATTTGTAAACTGTATAGTGACTGTTCGTTATTTCAAATAACGAAAGCCAATCGTGGCGAGTAAACGTTATAAAATATAATCCTTCTGTATAATCTACGGTGGTTTTTACAGCCATAGGTTGTAAGATAAAACAATCCTCTTTTATAAAGCCCGCCGGGTCCTGCCTCGCTTTAGGCCGTGAGTAGAGACCCGGCTTGGGATGAAATATGAAGTACAAGTTAACAACAAAAGCTAAATTGAAACCGTCCTGCCCGGACTAAAGCTGATAGCGAACTGACCCGTCCTGAAAAAAGTTGACAGTTATAAATAATAATCCTGCTATAGGTTGACAAAGATAATTCATCCTGAATAGGGTTGACATTTGGGGTGACTGCCTGAGCGCCGTGCAAAAAAATCG
>JBDSFG010000038.1:0-6515 GCA_039919615.1 Ginsengibacter sp.
TAAAAAAGTTCAGGGTAGAAAAAAACTTCTCCCAACAGGAACTGGCGGATGCCATCGGTATGCACTCTACACACCTCAGCCGCTATGAACGTAATTTAACTGCTCCTTCTATTGAAGTAGTAAAGAAGATTGCAGAAGTGTTGGGAATGTCTATTGATACATTGATTTACGGCCACCAGGATGAAAGGGCAAAGGGTTCTATAAAAGATAATGAACTGCTTACCATGTTTGCCAAAGTGCAATCGCTTTCTAATAAACAACAGGATACGGTAAAGGATTTTCTTTCTGCTTTTGTTCTTAAAACTGATCTGCAAAAAACTCTTGCCGCTAAATAAAAACTGACTGATGACTGAACAACCTTTTGATTTTTATAAAGACCTTCCGGAGCAACAGCAGAATGATTTTCTCCGGCAGTATCTCATTGATACAACCCATTATTTAAAACCTTTTCCCTTTCCTAACTCCCCTGGATATTTTTATTACCTGCCACAATTTAAAGATGATGCCTTTCATAGCAACTCTATCACTAACCTTGCTGCTTTGTTAATGCTGCTCATGCATAGAGATTATTTGCTGCCCATCCGATTTAACAGTGGCCTGCGCAGCAACATGTATTTTGTTTTTGTTAGTGATGTAAAGGAACTGGAAGACCCTGACTTTACTTCCTTTGAGTATATACAACAGGATGAACTAAACGAACTGGCTAAAGTTTTGGAGAATTAAAATACAAGCCTGATGCAGCTTGCAGGCCAGACACTGCAACGGTAAAGATTTATCTAAAATTAAGCAGTGCTGCAGTTATTTTTATTTCATAAATCTATGCTGGTTGTTGGTACGCTCTGCCGCATGCCCGCCCTGCATACGCAACAACGGCAACCTTCCGGCTAACACCTACAACGGCACAAATGCTCTTGCTCAATAAAAGGCTTTTGTTTGTGCAGGCACAAGGATTGCCAACTCTCATACCCACCCTACACCCTTGCGCCAAAGTGGAGAGACCTTGGATACTACTTGTTTAACGAAGATATTACTTGATATAAATGTTTTGAGTCTAAATAATTTAATTCTGAAGCTCTTTTTAAGCACTCTAAAGCGAGTTGTTTTGACTTTTCGTCCATCCTATTCAGCTTTATATTTTCTTCACCAGTGCTTATATTATACATATTGCATAAAATATCAAAAACATCTATGTAAGCTTTTGGATAATTGTACTTAAAGGCCATCATGTATGAGTAATAGAACATGTCAGTATTCTGTTCGTTGGTATCAACATAATGATAAAATAAACTGTAATAAGCATTAGAGTCTCCCATGTTAACAACAAGATCTTTAATCTCTGCTACTGGTCTCGAAGATTGATTAATTGTACGCGCTTTTTTATTGGAGGACTCTTTACATGAAATAATTGCAATTGTAAGAATTAATATAAACTTTCTCATCTATCTTAATTTTTGTGAATTAGTTCATCAATAAAGCCTGGGTTCGCTTTTGGAGTCCAATCTCCATCATATGACCCAACGGTTTTTCCATTTAAAAAAACGTTCCATTCACCCCGTTCTTCTGTGGTTTGTCCTTGTTTTTCTCTTGCTAATCCTGGTTTATAGTCAGAATTACTATCTGTAAAATTTACTTTTCTTGGCCCAAGTTCTTCGTTATCTGTAAAAGCGTCTCTTTCAGTCGGTGCAATAATAGTTACATCTTTAAATTCTTTTGACGCAGAAATTCTTTGAGCGACCGATTCTATTTGAGTTCCTTTTTTATCAGTTGTTGTATTGCCCGTTCTACATGAATGCAAAACAACTGTGGTTCCGGCATGTTCCTTAGTATTTTTCCATCCTGGAAGCATATCACCAAGCACTTTATCTAATCTCTTTCCACTATTAATTTGTTGATCCGCTATCGTTTTTCCTTTATCATTAAATAAACTGGTGTTGTTTCCGTGAGCATAAATATGAATAGCATTTTTATCCTTATTTCTGTCTGCAGCAGCTATGATTGGTTTATTTTCTTCCTTTTTCGAGTCTACGATAGATATAGATTCCAGCCCTTCTAATTCAATGTGTCCTGTAACTTTATTTTCTGAAAAAGCATAAGGAGAATTGTACACGTATTTATCGGAGAGTGGGTCAATTTCTATAAATCTTCCTATTTGCGGATCATGATTTCGCCATTTAAACTGTATCCAGTTCAATCCTAAGTCGTCATCAAATCTCTGTCCCTGGAATGTTTTTTCTTTGTTCTGTATTGCTCCTGCCGCCTTTGAAGATATTCCCGCCATGGTGAGTCCGAACGGATAATAATGTGTCTCCTCCGTGAGCGGCCCTCTTATATGGGTTACTTGTAAATTATCAAAGAACACATCTATGTTAGGCGTTTCATTGCTAACATATACGTAAAGATAACCACTTTTATTTATAGGAAGATCATTTCTGATGTGTGGTAAAAACACATTACTGCTGTTGACCTGCTCAAAGCCGCTGCTGTTGTTTACAAACTTAAATTGCTCATCAAACAACACCCAATTTACAAATGCTTTAGGTTTTGATGTTATGTACCCGCTATGGCTCGTGATGAAATCTGTTATTGGCAAGGATAGTGTTCCGGTGCTGTTTAATTCTGTGCTACTAGCTTTGGTTCCCGCCACACTTCCTATTCCGATATTTAAAGCGCTTAGCAGGCTGGACAAAGGGCTTACAGGAGGGCCCGGAGTAGTGATACTGTTCCACCAACTGTTTACTCTTACATTAAATTTATCGCCAGCCATTACCTTTAGTACAATTCCTGCACCCACCTTAGACCCGTTTGTACCAAGCTTTTGGATAAAGTCATTAGGGTTGGTATAGGTATCAGAAGGATAACCGGAAATGATATTTTTGTTAACCCGTCCTGTATCTAATCCGCTGTAATAAATTTTTTCATTTGCAAGAGGAGTGGTTTCCAATGAAGCCACCGGATAAGCGCTTGTATCTTTTTCCTCTGTCAATACCATCCTTACATTTCCCAAATGATCTTTGATAAAATAATCATATTGTAATGAATTATCAACTTGTTTAAAACGAACTCTTCCTTCTTCCTGGGGCAGGAACTGGAGTGTATCATTTATAAAATTTCCAAACATATAAAGCGTAGTGGTAACTTTAGCTCCTTCAGTAGTTATTTTTTTCAACTTATTGCCCGTCGCATCATACACATATTTTATATTGCCTTTCCCTGTAACAGTTATGCTGTCCGGTAAATTAAGATAGTTATAATGTATATTACCGATATCTTTGTTTTTATCAACATACATATTTCCGTTTGCATCATAGCTATAATCAGTAGCTGCTGCTGTTTTGTTATTACTTAATGCGGTCATGTAAGCTTTAGAGCTTCTAAAATCGCCCAGCTTTGTTGCAGTATCATTTTTGCGGTCCAGAACATTGAGTAGTTTATTGGTGTTAGCAGTATAAGTGTAAAGCAAGCTATCAATAGTTCCGCTGCCACCAATCTGCCAGCCTTTTTGATTCATGTTTAGAATATTGCCGTTCCTATCGTAACTGATTCCTGATACACTAAAATCAATGCCTGCAGATTTTGAGAAAGCATTGCTGGTAAACTGACCAAAATTAGCAGCTGTAAGACGGTTCACGGCATCGTAACTAAAATCATATTTTCTTAGCTGATCATCACCTGTGCTCTTCCAGAGCATGCCACCTATGTTGCCATTATATTGCGCAGCAGTATAACTTTTTGAAGAGCCATTTACAGTAAAAGTGGTTTTATCATATCCGAGATCAAAGCCGAACCAGTTAGCTGTGCTCGTAGTATCTTTTACATAAGAGCGGTTAGCACCAAGTATCCAGCCGCGGATATTATATTCATAAGTTAAAGATTCCAGTGGCGTAGCACTCAAATTCTTTTTCTTGATTTGCCCTAATGCATCATATTCAGTTTGTGCAATGGTCTTCCAGGTAGCCGGCATGCTGCCACTGTTCACTTTGGTGTTGCTTATTTTCTTTTCTGTTTTGGTCACTCTACCCAAATCATCGTAGGTGATTTGTGTAAGGGCAATACTCGTTTGTGCGTTAGCTCCTGCTTTGTCATTTTTTATAATTGACAGCAGCGGTTGCCCGGCCCAACTGTACTGAGTAGTTGCTATATCAGTACCCGTAGTCACATTCTGTGATTGCACCTGCACCGGTCTTGCTTTTTCATCATACAAACTTACCGAGTATAAATAAGTAGCCGGAGTGCCTAACACTTTTACTTTAGTGCCGGTTACCATTCCTTTTAACCGACTGCTAACCAAGGTTGCATCTTGCGGGTAAGGCCATGTACTATTGGAAGGAGCTTGTAAATAGCTATCGTAAGTTGTTATTCGTGCAGCGCTCAAAGGATTACCTTGTCCTGATCTCCAGGCATAATCATCATAAAATGTTTTAGTGAGCGTATCAATAATATAACTGCCGGGAGCCGGATATGGCGCACTTATTTCTGCAAGTGAACGGTGATAAGCGGCATTGTTGTAGTTGGTATTATCAGTCATCAAACCTGTAGCAATTGGCCTGTTCAAGGTATCATATTGTGTATACAGCCATTGATGAGCGAACCTCATTACTGAATCCTGCGTCATTACCATTCGGTCTCTTGCATCATAAACCATATGTACAGTGCCTGCGCCCGGCACTTGCTTCATTCTCATTCTTTGTCTTTTGTCGTATTCATAGCGAAAGCATTGTTCAGCAAGAATAGTGGTGTTGGTTAATAACCAGTTGGATTTTACCACTTCGACACCAGCAGGCTGTATCACACAACGCAGATTATTCAAATCGTCGTAAATATAATAAGTGCATAGCCAGCCTGTATGATTACTTCCTGTACCGTTATCAGCAACTGCTGTTAACTGTACTTTTTTCAATATTAGCTTGTCCTCTTTTTCCTTGTATTCAATTACCTGTTTTCCATGTTCGTCTACAGTTATAGTTTTATAGAGTTCACCTGGGGCGTAAGTGCCGATAGTATCGTAAGTGCCAAATTTCCCGGCATTTGCATTATCTGTTACTCTCCATATTTTAACCAGGTCAACACTTGTGTTAGCCCAATATTTCATTTTTACAGAGCGGCGGTTGGCTTCACTGGCCTGCCATGATGTACCCGACCAGCTGTTGCCGGGAGCAAAGGTTTCTTGTACACGATTTAATGGAGAATTTTCATAAACAGTTTGCCCATAAAAAAAAGTTTCTGTTTGCGGACCATACTGTGCAGTCATAAATGTTGCCTGCTGCTGAAAAGGATCTGTTTTAAATAATCCGTCACTGGTGGTAGATGGAAATGCAGAATATTTAAATTGTTCCCGTCCGAAAGCATCGTATTCTATAGCCGACACCATATCTTTCTTTACGCCGGTCGCTGTTACCAGCGATCCTTCTTTAATAACTGTCTGCAGAGGTCGGCCAAGTCCATCGAAATATTGTGTTGACTGTTTTGCATCTCTAAGCACCTGGGTGGTGATGGAATTAGGATCCAGTCCCGGTTTGGCGGCATTCCACGTTCTTACAAAATTTTTATTTATGGTGGAAGGATAGCTTGCTGACACCGGACGCGGAGATTGTGCTGTTACTTGTAAATTTAATATCAGCATAATAACCGCAATTCCCCAAAGCTTGTTCAAAAACGATTTGCCTTTCATAATTTAGTTGGTTTGTATAATATTTTTGTTATTGGGTCACGCTCTGATTCAACACCTGTGTAAGAACCTGGGCAGGCACATCACCTGGTAAAACACTATAAAGAGTACCACTGCCGCTTACAACAAATAATTGTCCCGCGCTACTTACGTCTATATCAAAATGTCTATTCTCACCCACATTAGTAAGCCACTTGAAAAGAGGGTGCTGATCATTGCCTGCGCTTTTTTTAACGCTGGCTGAGGTTGTAATTAGAATATCTGCGGATAATACCTCCTTTAGGTTTGAGATGGCCTCGTTACTGCCTGTGCCCTCAAAATCAATAGCGGGAACAGCGATCACTCTTAGCGAGGTATCTGTATTTTGCAATGAGTCAAGAAATTTAAGCCGGGCTGTATCAGGGGTAAGAGAATTGATGGGAGTGATAATAATTTTTTTACCTGCAAATGATGATATACTTATAGCGCTTCCGCCTTCTACAGGCTGAACTTCAATATCATAAATACTTCCCTGGCTGAAAAAAATGAGGATAAATAGCCCAAATAAAATAGTGAGTTTCATTTAAAAGAGTTTATACGTTAATAACCAATCCATGCATTATCATTTGAGAAAAAATTTACGTTAGAGAAACTTGGCATGACCTCATTACAAGCAGTGAACGTGCCAGCAATAAAACAGTTGGTGTTAGAACCAGTTTGATAAAAGGAAACATTATAAGTGCCGGCTGCGATTTGTAAATTACTGCTGGCGCCGGGATTGAGGGTTATATTATAGGGCTGGCCGGTATTGACATTCCAAAAATATATAGTGAATTGGGTTGACCAATCATGATTTTGGCAGGAAATAGTA
>JBDSFG010000049.1:0-4808 GCA_039919615.1 Ginsengibacter sp.
GTAAATATCCAACCCATACAGGTTAAGGCAGTAGCCGTACCAGTAATTCCATAAATGAATCCTGCAGTATGAATACTGGTTTCTCTTATGCCAATTGCGTGATCCATGCCGTGAACCGGAAAGGGTGTGTAAACATCATGAATTTTATATCCGGCTCTCCTTACATTTTTAACCGCAGGAAATAAAACCTTTTCGTCATCAAAACAGCCTACAACAAATTTTTTTACAGACATATATTTAAATTCAAAAGTCAAAAGTCAAAGTCAAAAAAAAAATTTAATCTTAATTTATTAATGAGCATGCTCTACTTCTTCAACATAAAACTTATCAGCATCCATCTTTTCAGTATCTGTCATTTTTACTTTATAGTTTTCACCACTTGTTTTTAAAATGGCTTTTATTTCTGCTATGGCAATTACAGGAAAGAATTTGGCAAATAAGAAAAAGCAGGTAAAAAATAAGCCAAATGTTCCGAGATAAAAACCAACTTCCCATATACTCGGACTGTAATAGGTACTCCATCCTGACGGCAGATATTCACGATAAATAGAAGTAACTATAATAACAAAACGCTCAAACCACATTCCTACATTTATGAGTACAGACATGAAGAAAGTAAATAAAATGTTGCGTCTTAGCTTTCTTGACCAGAATAACTGGGGTGATACAACATTGCAAAACATCATACCATAATATGCCCATCCGTAAGGGCTGAAAAGATTTGCCCTGTTTTGGCTGAATGCCCACCACTCGTATTGGTTTTGGCCATACCACGCCATGAATAATTCTGTTAGATAAGCAATACCTACTATTGAACCTGTTAACACTATTACTTTATTCATTGCTTCAATATGGCCAACAGTTATATATTCTTCAAGGTGCAAAACTTTTCTAGTAATAATTAATAATGATTGCACCATTGCAAATCCGGAAAAAATTGCACCTGCGACAAAATACGGAGGGAAGATGGTTGTATGCCATCCGGGAACTACGGAAGTGGCAAAATCAAAAGATACAATTGTATGAACCGATAACACCAGCGGAGTGCTTAACCCTGCTAACACCAATGCAAGGCTTTCATGTCTTTGCCAATGTTTGGTACTTCCGTTCCATCCGAAAGAAGCTACTCCATAAAACATCTTTCTGAATTTTGTTCTTGCCCTGTCCCGAACTGTGGCCAGATCAGGCAAAAGACCTGTGTACCAAAATAACAGGGAGACGGTAAAATAAGTTGATATGGCAAATACATCCCACATAAGGGGTGAACTGAAGTTCGGCCAAACGGGGCCGCGGCTATTTGGATAAGGAAGCACAAAAAACGCTAACCATACTCTTCCCATATGGAAAATGGGAAACTGACCTGCACATATAACAGCAAAAATTGTCATGGCCTCCGCTGCCCTGTTTACCCCCGTTCTCCAGCCTTGCCTGAACAACAATAAGATAGCAGAAATGAGTGTACCGGCGTGCCCGATACCAATCCACCACACAAAATTGGTAATATCCCAACCCCAGCCCACAGTTTTATTTAAGTTCCATTGACCTGTACCATAAGTTACTTCACGGTATACAGAGTAAACACCAAATAACAATAAGCAAACCGAAATACAAAATCCTATATACCATAATCTTCCCGGCTTAGCTTCAATAGGCCTGCATATATCTTCAGTAACCTGGTGGTAATCTTTATCCCCATCTACCAGCGGTTCCCTCAGTTGTGATTCGTATTTTAATAATGACATATTTTTCTCCTTTACATTATTTTAGAGGATACTAAAACTTTGTTTAACTCTATTTTAAACTATAGCCCTATTTCGATATTGCATTAATTTTTACGAGGGTGCTGTTTCGTGCAAATCCTGTTCTGTTTTTTCATCATGTATATCTCCAACAACCCTGCTTGTATTTCTAATTTTAGCAAGATAATTTACATTACTCAACACATGCAATTGCTCGAGTACATAAAAAGTTCGTTCTTTTTGTTCTTCATTTCTTATTTTAGAAATACGGCTTTCTTTATCATTTACATTTCCAAAAATAATTGCATTGGTTGGACATGCCTGCATACAGGCAGTTTGAATTTCCCCATCTAATACAGGCCTGTCAGCTTTTTTTGCATTTAATTTTCCATCCTGCAGGCGCTGTACGCAAAAACTGCATTTTTCCATTACTCCCCTCGAACGTACTGTAACATCAGGGTTTAAAACCATCCTTGAAAGATCATCGTTCATCATCATAGTAGCATCAGATATTTCACCTCTCTGATTGTCAGGGAAACTGTCAGCCCCTGTATAGTCGGCCCAGTTAAAACGGCGTACTTTGTAAGGGCAATTGTTAGCGCAGTATCTTGTGCCTATACACCTGTTATAAGCCATCTGGTTTAAACCTTCACTGCTATGGTTTGTTGCAGAAACAGGGCAAACATTCTCGCAAGGAGCATTATCACAATGCTGGCAAAGCATTGGCTGAAAAATAACATCAGGGTTTTCATGATCACCGGTAAAGTAACGGTCAATGCGCAACCAGTGCATTTCGTGATACCTGGCCACTTCTCTTTTACCCACAACCGGTATATTATTTTCGGCATGACAGGCAACTACGCAGGCACTGCAGCCTGTACACGTATTAAGGTCAATGCTCATTCCCCATTTTATCCCTGGCTTATCAAAATAAGGATAGATGGTTGCATCTTTTACAAAATCATTTCCATATTTGGCTAATTCCTCTTCTTCTTCCCTGTTTATTTCTTTTGGATCTGATATAAAATTTGTAAGCGTTGTTTCTCTTACAATTGGCCGGCCTTCTGTAACATTATGCACCTGCGTTTGGGCAAGCACATAAGTATTGCCGGTTTTTTCAATTGTTGCAGGAGCAAAATAATCTACCGTACTGCCATTAAAAGTGGCAAATGGATATGCATTAATACCGGAACCAGTTGCAGCTTTCCCTATATATTCCCCTGTTTTGCTTTTATCGTTACTTTGTCTTCCGTAACCAACAGCTATAGCAACTACATTTGGGTGTATTCCCGGAATTATAAGAATGGGAAGCTCTATGATTTTGCCATTAGAAGTTATTTTAACCACCGGCTTGTCTGGCTTTACTTCATAGTTATCGGTATCCCTCCGGTTAAAAATATCAATATTGAATAACGACTTACCCATCGCCGGCGAAATCATTGCATAATTGTCCCATGTAGCTTTTGTGATTGGATCAGGAAGTTCCTGCAGCCAGGGGTTATTTGCATGAACGCCATTGCCAAGAGAAATCTTCTTATAAAGAATTAATTCTACAGCAGAGCCTTTTATATTTCCAATTTTAGCCGTAGCCTCTGCAATATTTCCAGTGAAGGTGGCACCGCTAAAAGAAGGGACACCTCCAACTGCATTTTCTAAATTAACCGCCAAAGAATCATTAACCTTTGCTGCCGAAGAACCTTTCGCCGCATTTGCAGACGAATTTGCAGCGACAGAATTAATTACTCCGTCCTGTAAAGCTTTATTATAATTATCTATACCGCCAACTTTGTTTGTCCAGTAATTTTTAAAATAGTTTTCATAATCTAATGAATTGCCAACCCATTTTAATAATGAAGTTTGAAACGGCCTTGTCTTAAATAAGGGATGAATGAGGGGTTGAATCAAGCTTATATAACCTGTTTGTGGTTCAGCGTCACCCCAGCTTTCAAGCCAATGGTGGGCGGGTAATGTAAATTTACAAAGCTCAGTAGTCTCATCCATTTTCTCGCTAAAAGAAACAGTAAGCGGGCATTTTTTTAAACCACTGATAAATTTACCTGCCGCCATAAAACTGTATGCCGGATTAGCCCCGTAAATCAGAAGGGCGCCAACATTGCCTGCGTTAAGATCATTTGTAAGAGCAATCATTTCTGCATCTATTCCTTTGCGATAGTTTGCCGTAGACGACCAGTCTATTGTTTTACCTCCTGCCCCAATTGCTTCGTTTATTGCATTCACAATAATTTGAACGTTAGGATCATTGCTTCCGCAAACCACTAATGCAGCTCCTTTATTGGCATTTAATTCTGCCGCTGCTTTATGAATACCTTCTGCAACTTTACCCTGCAGGTTTGCAGAAGTATTACCTCCAAGTGCTTCTAATAAAGCCACTGCCAAAGCGCCGGTTTCTGAGGGTTTGTGTAAATATCTTTCATCTGCATTAGCGCCTGTTAAACTAAAATGGCTTTCAAATTGAAAATGCCTGCTCATTTCGGGTTTTTCAGCTTTTATTCTTCTCGTTTTTGCATATTGATTTGAAAACACAACCGGACTTAACCATGTGCCTAAAAAATCTGCTCCGAGACTTACTATAACTTTTGCGTTTTCGAAGTGATAGGAAGGTAAAGCAGCCCTGCCGTATGACGCCTGGTTTGCCTGTATCATTCCGCTATAAGATACCGCATCATATTGCACGTGACGACTTCCAGGAAACTTACCCAGGAATTCGCTAATAATTTGAAGAGTAGTAGGTGAATTTAAGGTTGAAGTAAGAAGAACCAAAGATTTTCCGGCAGAGGCAGCGATACCTTCTGCTATCATTTTATCTACTACCTCATAAGTTGCCTCTTTACCATTAGCCATTGGATATCGCAGGCGGGCAGTATCGTATAAATCCAATACAGAAGCCTGTGCCTGTGCATTGGTTCCGCCCTGTGTAAGAGACGACAGTTCGTTTCCTTCAATTTTAATGGGACGTCCATCTCTTTGCTTAACCACCACGCTTATGGCATCGCCGCCATTCACATAAGTAGAAGAAAAATAATTAGACACACCAGGAATTATGTTATC
>JBDSFG010000089.1:0-10850 GCA_039919615.1 Ginsengibacter sp.
CGCCAGCTTCTTTCAGATTCGCAGTCGCCCACGACACCCTTGCTCTTGGCTAACACTCCCTACTGTAAAGTGTGTTCGGGACTTGCACCCTATAGCTGATATACATGCCTGACACACATAAAAAACCGTCTCCATTTTTGGGACGGCTTTCATTAATAAAAGTTTTTAATTATAGCTTTTTAAGCACAAGCGGGTAATTGCCATAACTGATGTGAGTTAAAGTCAGTGTTATAACTCCTGTACAGCTAAAAACAAAACCTGAACCTTTAGCGCTAACGATAGTACCGCCATAATCACCATATTTTACTTCCGGCACCGTAGCCGCACCTGTAGCCGGGTCAATATTTACAATCATCGGATTAACAGGGTCTCCGAAAGCCGGGTTCGGATAAACGTGCAGCGTGATCTGGTTAGCCCCTGGGCCATCTGTTACCGCACCAGTAATCACTGTACCAGCCCCATAATCTGCCCAACCACTGTCATCAATAACTTCATAATCTCCTGCGGCACCGCCGGTAAAAGGGCAAACGACAGCCGCCGTCCAGGTAAAAGAAGAGTTAAAATCCGGTGCATTTACATTTAGCCCGGTATTTTTTATGTCGTAGATAATTCCATCTGTAGTTACCACCTGGTTAAAAAATGTAAGCGTATTGCCAGGTAAAAAATCGACCGCTGTATATCCCAAAGCCTTGGCAACTTCCGTTCCGGTAGCAGAAAGCATAATGCTATCTCCGGTAAACGGAACTGATTTAACCAGCTTCCAAGTTTGATCCGCACTTCCATCATCAACCACAAACACGTTCACCTTTTCTATTGGGCTACCCACCTTTTTTACCGTAATACCCACAGAGGCAGGTAAATTGGCAGCATTAAAATTCAAATTCTGTGTTGACGCCAGGGTTAGATAAGCGCCCTGCCCAAGCTTATCATAATCGAATACTGGGTTATTTAGCTCCTTTTTGCAGGAAACGGCAAATAAAATTCCGAAAGCTGCGGCTAAAAATAATTTCAATTTCATAATATATATATTTCAAGTTATTTAATAAAATTATCAGGGTTAGTATCCCAGAAAACTTTTTGAACGCCTGTACCCGGTGTTTTTTGCACAGGGGCATTAATATTTGCATTAACAAATACCGCAGGATAGAACTCAGACCTTATAAAGAAGCCCGGATTAGCTGTAGTAACGATATATTGCAAGTCAGCCGGCTTACCGGTGCGCCTTAAATTATTGTACGGTTCTATTCCATTTCCCCAAAGAGCAATATAATATTCCTCCATAATTATATTTAAACGCTCATCATCGGTTGTAGCACCATCATAGGTTCCTAAAACAACAGTCACATAATTATCAATCGTAGCCTGAGTAGGTACCCGTGCAGGATCCACGGCATATCCAATTTGTGTCGGAAATCCAATTACTTTGGCAATAGACTCCCTTATCCCCTTTTCAAGCAGGGTTTTTGCGTCTCCGTTAACAGTTACGTTTAATGTTGATGGTAAAGCGGCTTCAGCCTGCAAGAAGTAGGTAAAGCTGGATAACCAAATCGGGTCAATGCCCTTACCTCCCGCTCCCTTACCGGTTGCATCTAACTTTTCAAAGGTGCTTTCATCAAATTTACCACCGGCAGGATATAAACCCCATGTAGTGCGATCTAAATTGTCAGGACCTACTCCGGAGGCATCTCCATGATCCCTACCCCAATACCCGGCGCCTATATCATCTAAACAAAACGGCATACCGGCAATATACCATGCCGGACGAGCCTGCGTAACACATTGGGCGGTTTGTGAATTTGCGTCACTATAATCCGACACCTGCCGATAAAAATAATACCGGCGGCGTGGGTCAACGTTAGCATTACCATTTTTTTTGAAAATCGTTGTATACAAAAATTGATTACCAATATAATCACCAGCGCCCCCACCCAGGTAATTATTAAAGTAATGAATATGTCTGGTATCGGGAGAGGATTCATTTTTACCGTAAGTAAACTGAAAATCCTGAGAGCTTGTCTTTATCAGATTGTTAGCGGTTTCCAATGCAGTAATTTGAGCTTTAGCATCTGGCAAAACCAACCGCTCCTGCATATACAATTTAAGTTTAAGCGTATTTGCAAAAGCCGTCCATTTACTGATGTTACCATTATAAAATAAATCTGCTTTAGGCAGAGCCTTTTTATCCTGCCCCGGGTTATTTAGATTTACTATAGCGCTATCAATCAATGCTAAAATTTTTACATATGTATCTTTACCAGCATCCGTTTTAGGATTGATATTTTCTAAACCCAGGCCAGCCTCTGAATATGGCACATCGCCGAAAAAATCTACTAACGTAGCTACAGTATAGGCTTTGAGTAATTGGGCAATGCCGGCTTGTTGATATTTCTTTTGTGCTAAAGCTAACGGTTTTAAGGCATCCGCATGTTTCACCACGCCAGTATAAGCAGTCTCCCATACAAAATCAAAATCCTGGGGACCCCGGGCATTTGCATATAAACTACCATTTATCAAGGCCTGCTGCCTGCTTAATTCAGCCCCAAAATCTGAAATTCCTATAGTAACAGGATCCGTGCCTGCATAAAAATGATTGAAACTTACCTGCACCTGATTTAAAAATGCATCTACGTCTGCTGCATCAGGAGTCGGTCCATTCGGATCAGTTAATAATCGGTCAAACGTTTTATTGCAGGACCAAAATGTTCCCAGTAGTAAAATAATAAATAAAACTTTTAAGTGTTTCATATTTAGTTTATTTAATATTTAAAATGTGATTTTAATGCTTCCACCAATTCTTCTTGTAGAAGGTCCGCTAAAAAATTCCAAACCGCGGCCATTGCTTACCCCCAAACCATTTGCCTCAGGATCAAAGTTAGTATCCTTAGGAAAATTGGGAGCGTAATACCATAAATTCTGACCTGATACTGAGAAAGAAACAGAACCAAAAGGTAATTTGCGAAGTAAACTCTCAGGGAATTGATAAGACAGCGATAACTCCCGCAACCTTACCACAGTAGCATCATAAACTGATAAATCAGCTGCGCCAGCTCCAGCAACGCTATTATCGAAGACTGCATCCGTCAAGGTGGTTTGTATAGTATTTGGCGTACCATCTTCCAACACCCCCGGTAATACAACGAACACATTCCTGTCTATTTTGCCATTGCCTACCACGCCACGACCATATAGCACGCTTGGCGTATTAGCATACATGTCCCCACCTTCCGTAAACTCCCACTGCATATTAAAGGTAAAGCCTTTAAAGCCTAGAGAATTTATAGCAGTCATCTTATACTTGGGAGACGGATCTCCAATAATTCCAATATCCCCTGATATAGAATAATCGCCAATTGTATTTACAATCCTTTGCCCATTTCCAGGAGCAGCTACGGGATTTCCACTGCCATCTTTCTTTTGGTATCTTGACACATAATTTCCCTGAATAACACCGAGCGGCTGGCCATTGATAGCAAAAATCCCTAAATTACTAAACCCTGCTATTTGTACTGCACCTAAGGCAGCCGGTATATCAGATACCTTACTCTTATTAATGTTATAAATCCCATCAATATGCCATCTCCAGGACTTATTTTGTATTATAGTGTACCCTAATAACAACTCGATGCCTTTATTAGTAACATTCCCGGCATTTACTGTTTGGCTTGTGTAGCCAGTTGCAGGGTCTAATTGTTTATCCAGAAGCTGGTCTTTTGAAATCCTTTTGTATAAGGTCAAATCCATGTTAACCTTTTTGTGAAAAAAATTGCCCTCTATACCAGTTTCTAACTCCCGTATTAACTCGGGTTTTAGATCTGGATTAGCTAATCTATTATTGATTGATAATGTATTCACCGGAGCAAAATCAGAGGTAAGGAAAGAACGTGTATTTACACTTAAAGCCGACCTTGTATTATACGGACTTGGAAAATCGGCACTGGTGGCATACCCTGCTCTTAGCTTAAGGTAGTTAACAATACTATTTCCTCTGAGCCCTGTGAAGGCAGAGGTAGGAATAAATGATACACTACCACTGGGATAAAATATGCTTCTATTCTGTTTTTCTACCGTAGAAGCCCAACTATTGCGTCCTCCAAGATTAACGAATAAAAATTCCTTATACCCAAACTGGCTTTGGATGTAGGCACCCAACGATAGCATCGTGGATTTGTAATCTAAATCGAAATCAGAACCGCCTTCACTGTTGCTGCTATGTGTATCAAAATTAGAATGATCCAAAAGACCGAATACTACCTGGCTTGTACTGGTTACACCTGTTTGCGAATACTCAGTTTTCTTTGAATTCACGCCGATATCTAAATTCAGACTCCAATCTTTACTCAGCTTTGTATTATAATTGCCAAACAAAGTGTGGTCCCAAATATTATTAATGCCATTGGCGGTACGTAAAACACCCGTTTGAAAAGGAGCTCCGGGTATTCCTCCTTTATCCTGGGCATATAATTGAAATTCCGAGTAGTTATCATAACCAACCCTATATAAAAGGCTTAATTTGGGCGTGAAATTATATTTCATTTGCAGGTTGCCAAAAACCCTGTTTACATTGTCTTCAGTAAATGAATGGGCGACGGTCCAATATGGATTTTGAATACTATTATTATTTCGATAGTAAACAGAAGACCCATCCAAAGGATTTTGAAATGGAAGGTTGGTCAAATCTATAGTAAGTGGGGTATACATGACATCCCCAAAAATTGCAGGGCCATTTGCCGAACCACTGCCCTGGCTTGTAGCCGTAGGCGGAGATTTTACATTTGTTTTAGTAAAATTGAAACTACCTGTTAGGGAGAAATTATTGGTAAGCTTAGCGGTTCCACCCATTCCAAATGTATTACGATACATGCGGTTTCCCGGAGTTACTCCTTTATCATCCAGGTAGCTGTAACTGGCGTTATAACTTGCATTTTCAGAGCCGCCACCTACGTTTACCGATGTATTGCTTACCAGACCATCTCTAAAGAAATTTTTTACACTGGGGTAAGCTTTATATTCATACGGGGCTTTTTGATATTGAGGAAATGCCAAAGCATAAATACCTTTATCGTAGGGATGAGCAGTAATATGAGGAGGATTGGTAATTTTAGCACCCCAGTTACTATAAAACACAACCCCTTCTGCCTGCTGAAAACCACCTCCATAATCTTGCTGATAATCAGGAAGAAAAGCTTTACTTGAAAAAAAGGATTGAGCAACGGTTACTTCTGCTTTCTTTTTTATGGAACCACTGGATCCATTTTTTGTAGTAACTAAGATAACTCCATTGTGGCCGTCTTCACCATATAAGGTAGTAGCGCTTAACCCCTTCAAAACACTAACGCTGGCTATATTATTGGGATCCAAATCCAAAAAACGGCTAGACGTTTGATTACCTTGCCTGAAATCAGCATTAGTATTCGTGTTCCCGTTAAAGGGTACACCATCTACAATAAAAAGCGGTTGGGAACTACCTGTAACTGTACTAATGGCCCTAACAACAATGTTAGTACCGCTGCCAGATAAGCCACTGGAATTTAGAATATTTAAACCTGGCACCTTGCCATTTAATACCCTGGCAAGATCACCTTCGGGTCGTAATTCCAATTGCTCTTTGTTTACTGTGGAAACAGCATAACCTAATGCCTTTTTTTCACGCCTTATACCAAAAGAAGTTACAACGACTTCTGTCAAATTCTGGTTAGCGGGTTTTAATGCTACTGTAACATTTGAGGAATTGGCAACGACTTCAACGTTTTCCTTTCCAACACTACTAATTATTAATATTTTACCGGTGGTAGTAGATAAGGTAAAATCTCCGGTAGCATTTGTGGTGGTACCCTTTACAGAATTTTTCTCCTGAACGGATGCCCCTGCAATCGGACTACTATTTTCATCAGTAACCCGACCAGTCACCACCTGGATTTGGGCAGATGCCAATACTCCATAGAGCATTAACACTGTAAACAGTGATAAAAATCTTCTCATTTGTATTAAGTTTTTTTAAAGTTATAGGAATTATTTCAAAATCCTAATAAAGTGTTAATTCTTATTATCGCCAAATTAACTATGATAGAAGGACACAGGCATTGATACTTGTGCTGCTTTAGATTATCAAAATTTAAAAATTCATCAGCGTTTGAAATTTAAATTCTGTTTTTCTATTCGAAATTATTCGATCTAAACCGGTACCTATGCTGTCGTTGTCCGGAAAAATGTTTTGAGCCATACGAAACCAAAAAGAAATTTTCCTAGAAAGATCCCAACTTAAGTTAATATAATATCTATATCCCTTTCCATAAAAAACAGGAATTGAAAAGCTGTATAGCACATCATTCTCATAGGCATAAAGGCGGCTATTGTAACCATCCGTTTCAAAATATTGCAACCTTATATTCGCCGAATATGGCTTTAAGAGTGGCTTATATAATATATCTGTAAAAAACAGAAATCCATTTTCAGCCGCATTGCTCTGCCCAACCGTGGCATTCGGGCTGGCTTTATTATCATACCATAATAACTCAATTCTAGAGCGGAGTGTTACTGCAGGAGATATTTTATAACTAACCTGGCTTCGCCAGTTTTGCCGGGGTTTGATAACTACAGGGCTCAATATAAAGTCGTTTGGGTTATAATTTATTGCCTTTTTTTCTGTGCGATACCTGGTATAAATTTCAACCTGCCGGTTTGGCTTATATGTTAGCTGCAGCAAATAATCTTTCCCAGAGGAAGGTGCGTTTATTCTAAACTTTAACCAGGGAAAATTATATATATCTGCATAGGCATCTATTTTCCATGCATCAGCAGGTGTTATACTAATACCTGTGTAAAAACCACTTTCATTATTTGGAAAGGTACTTTCAGTAAAAGCATTTGCATATAAAGATTGATACCCACGGGAAATCTTTCTATAAACAAAACTCATATCAATATTAGTAGCAACGCTTACTAATAATCCGTTTATAAAGGCTTTATTAAAATTTCTATCAGACGCTGCTTCCCCGAAAAAATGTATGTTTTTAAAAGTATAGCTGTAATCAATACTATAGTTATGCCATCCGGTACCGGTTAATGAAAATTTATTATATAACTCTCCTGATTTAATAATCGGATATCTGAAATTATAATGAATACCGTTAAAGCCTAAATGCCAATTATCTTTTGTGAGTGACAGGTTCCCGCCTAATGTGAACTGGCCTTGGGTATTTTTATCTGCTGCTTCGCCGGCCGTACGATGATAGCCTGAAGTTTGTAAAGAAGAAACAAAATCTTCATTGTTTAAAGTATCTGCATGAAAATTAGCATCTATCTTACGGTAACTGACAAAGGCGGTAGCTTCTAATGATTTTTTCTGCAAAGTAATTGCTGCACCGCGATGAAAAAGAATTTCACCTGCGGAATTATAGGGCCGCAATATATCTGCCTGCCTTTTTATATTAAGCACATCTGAACTTTTTTTAAAAGCAAGCCCCTGCCATTGTGTTAATCCCTGGCCCAGGTTAACTACAAAATCTCCGAGCGCCAATGATTTTATAATGCCGATATTTTTTGCAAAAAAATGCGCTGAATAAAAATCAAACCCCGCTTTCTGCTTCCCTTTAAAAAATTGTTCTCCTGCATCTTTTTCTGCTGTTATGCCATATTGCAGCATATTTTTATATTGATATTTATATCGTAATAATAATTTTTGAGGGCTGCCGGGATAAAAATTATTTCCGGTGCTGCCACCTGATAGATATCCTTTTGATCTTTCTAAAACCTGTGTTACCCTTGCCAGTAAGGTATTCCCGCCAGTTTTGAACCTGTCTTTAAGGGAGGCTGCCAAAGAAATATTATTAGCAACGGTAACATAAGCCTTAACTTTTCTAATTAGTAAAACATCCCAGCCCGGTATAGCCTGCAATTCATAAATATTTATAAAACCGCCCAATAAACTTCTATAACTAAGTAAGTAATGTATCTGTAAAGGAGTTAAGATTTTTAATTCATTCAAATCACTTTCACTTGCGGTATTCAGATTTATCGGGTCGTTTATAAAATGCTGCATTTGCTGCAGGTAAGCATCATCTTCTGTTTCTGCATCATCATTATTTTCCGTGAGGTTTTCTAATTCCTGCTCTACAACCGGCGGGGTTGTTGGTATATCCTGCGCATGAACTGAATAAGGACTTGCCTGCATTAAAATAAGAAATGCTGAAAAAAAATAGCCCGTTATCTGGCAAGGTAATTTCAATCTTGTTTTTTCTTAAAATTTATAATAAGCAACATACCCGGAGTAAATCCTAATTGAGGATGATAGCTGCTGTTAACATCCAACCGGAAATTTTTCCAGCTAATGCCTGCGCCTGCATAGGCATTGGTTGTTTCAGTAGCAATGCCGGCTCTCACAAAAAATTGTTGTAAAAAATTATATTGAAATCCCACATTTACATTAACGGCCATATCCTCTTCCTTAATAATTTCACCACTCAAAAAAAAACTTTCCGAGGCTTCGTACCCAATGCCAAAAGTATAAGCTGAGCCAAGTTTTTCATCATCTTGTTTTGATAATTTTCCTCCTGCAGGATTATAGATATGTATGCCTGCATTAAGCTTGTCAGATAAATGTGCGATGCCCCCAATTTCAAAATTTACAGCGGATGAATTTCCATAACCAGGAATTTTAAATCCATAGTAGTTGAACTTTACACCAATATCTAACTTACTGCCAAGGCTCCGGGCATAAGCCATTCCAATTTGAGATTCATTGTAATTAGTAAACCCAAAGTAATCAGCCTGCAAACCAAAGTTTCCTTGTTTTGTAGGCAACGCAAATACTGCTGTGTACATATTAGCGGCTGAAAGTAAAAATCTTTTTTCCCCGTACACACCCGCCGCCGCGGATTTTAACTGAGCAAGGGCTGCCTGGTTTGAAGTAAATGAAAAAACATCAACATGATTTATACTATATGCACCCAGGCCGGGGTAGCGTGCCGATATATGCTGCCTGACAGCCTGAGAAAATACGGTCTGGTGAATATTGAGAAGACTCAAATAAAGAATTGCGTTGCAAACTTTTCTCAAATCAATTAGTTTAAACAGCAAAGTAATTATTTAAAAACATTTAAATCAATGTTGATAAAGTAAATTTGCCCGATGAAATTATTAGAAGGGAAACCTGCATCCCAGGCAATTAAAGATGATCTTAAAAATAAAGTTTTACAACTTAAAAAACAAGGAAAAAAAGTTCCTCATCTCGTTGCAGTGCTGGTAGGAAATAACGGAGCAAGTGAAACCTATGTTGCCTCAAAAGTAAAGAATTGCGAAGAGATCGGGTTTAATTCATCGCTTATCCGGTTAAGCGATTCAACTCCTGAAAGTGAATTGCTGGCGCTGGTAAAAAAGCTAAATAATGACAGTGATATTGATGGCATTTTAGTTCAGCTTCCATTGCCTAAACATATCTCTGAAGAAAAAGTTATCAATCTCATTGATCCATCAAAAGATGTTGATGGATTTAACCCCACAAATATTGGTAAGATGGTGCAGGGATTAAGAACATTTATACCTGCCACTCCCTATGGGATTTTACTTTTATTGGAACATTATCAAATACCAACTACAGGGCTGAATGCTGTTGTAATTGGAAGAAGCAACATTGTAGGAAGGCCAGTAAGTATTTTATTAAGCAGGAACGCTTACCCCGGAAATTGCACTGTTACGCTTTGCCATTCACACACAAAAAATTTAAATGAGATTTGCCAGAGGGCTGATTTAATTATTGCAGCCTTAGGAAAGCCTGCATTTTTAAAAGAAGATATGGTTAAAAACGGGGCCATAATAATTGATGTTGGCATTACAAGAATTGAGGATTCAACAAAAAAAAGTGGTTATGCTATAAAAGGCGATGTTGATTTTGAAAATGTTGCCCCCAAATGCAGCTTCATTTCTCCTGTTCCGGGTGGGGTGGGGTTGATGACTATTGCAGCGCTTTTAAAGAATACTTATGAGGCGTGTGTGAATCGTCTGAACGGGGTTGTTTGAATTGGGTTGCCTAAATTGGGTTGTCTGAACTGGGATTTGTGGGATAATTAAAATAAATGAAGAATAAGATTGGAATTAAAAATTTTTAATTGGAAACACTCTTAAATATAACAACGTCTCTTCCGGTAATGGAATCTTTTTATACCATACAGGGAGAAGGATTTCACCAGGGCAAGGCGGCGTACTTTATCAGGCTGGGAGGTTGTGATGTTGGTTGTGTTTGGTGTGATGTAAAGGAAAGCTGGGATGTAAATAAACATCCTTTAAAACCTGTGTCTGAAATTGTCAAAGCAGCAGGATATTTTCCCGGGAGGCTCGCTGTGATTACTGGTGGGGAACCATTGATGAATAACCTGGATTATCTTACTGAAGCTTTACACGAAGCAGGTTTCAATACAAATATTGAAACATCAGGTGCTTATGAGTTAAGTGGAAAATGGGATTGGATTTGTCTTTCTCCGAAAAAATTTAAAGCCCCTGTTTCCGGCATATTATTGAAAGCTGACGAGCTTAAAATAATTATATACAACCAATCTGATTTTGCCTGGGCAGAGAAATACGCCGTTCTTGTTTCTCCTGGATGTAAACTGTTTTTACAACCTGAGTGGGATAAGGCACCCTTAGTTACACCAATGATAATTGATTATATAAAAGATCATCCTGAATGGGAGTTATCGCTACAGATTCATAAATATATCAACGTACCGTAGAGGAATTATGATTTAACTGATTATTTGATTGGCTATGATTCATACTTTTTATCTTCGTAATCATAGTTTTTATTTAATCAATTAAAATCATAATTCCTCAATGAAGAACCAGATGATTGATTTATA
>JBDSFG010000105.1:0-5287 GCA_039919615.1 Ginsengibacter sp.
CGGTTTATGATTGTATAGCCCGGGAAATATTCCTGCACATTGGTCCACTTTGTAAATGAAGAACTGCCCACAAAAAGAATAGCATGTTTAGGAGGAAAATGAATGCTGTCTTCTGTTTTAAATTTAGCGATATCCTTGTAGAAAGCAGGCTGTGCATTTGCTGTAATGCAGGCAAGAAACAATAATAAAAAAAAAGCGGGTGTTTTTGTGATCATTTTATTCTGATTTTAATACAGGCGTTTTTAGCGAAACACCATTTTCGTTAATAGCTTCTATCTGGAAGTAATAAGTTTTTTCTTTATCCATTCCTTTATAATAATATTCATTGGCATTTTGTATCATAATGCAGTTATACAATTTACCGGGGGCAACTCCCATATAAATATTATAAGCATAGGCATTATCAGCAGGCATCCATTTTAGCCAGGCGCTTCTTTTGTCTTTTTCTGTGCGAAGAACCACAAAACCCTTTACAGGTAAAGGCTTGCTTCCATTGCCATTTCCAAAAACCCGCAGTCCGCTAATGGCAAACTTGCCTGCAGACATGTGAATGTTTTCCAGTTTTATAAATCTTGCCTGAACAGGTTTTGTCAATTCAACATAGTCATGCGGCACATCAGTTTTATTATTACTCTTATCAATTAACAATGTCCATTTTTTTCCATCGGCAGAGTAATACAATTTGTACTGATGATATTGACCGTTCCATTTACCAAGGCGGTTGCTGTCTACATCCTGATCTGCATAATTAATCTGTATCGCATTTACCGTGCTGACATTTCCAAAGTCTGTTTGTATCCATTCACCTCTACTGCCGGAAGCGGCGCTCCAATAGGTTTTTATATTTTCATCTGCAGCAAGGTTAGCACTAAAGCTTCCTAATGTAGAAGAAACAGCGACGGGTTTGTTGTAGTTTAAAAGCATCCAGCCGGTGAAAGAGGCGGCAGTGCCTGTTCCATTTTTATTTACTTCGCCTGATTGGTTTCTGTGGGTTTGCTGTACTCCCCCTTCTGGCGAGTTAGATGGGCCCCAGTGCGGATAATCCCCAAATGCTGTGTTACACCACATCACATCATCTTCATCAAACCCTGCAGGCCATATTCCAAGTCTTCTTTCAAAATTATTTTTTACTGAAATTGCAATTGTTGAAATGTGCCACCAGTTATTCCATTTATCCTGAAAGGTAGAGCCGTGGCCTGCTCCCCTGGCAAAGCCTCCTGCCTTCCATGACAGTGGATCCGGCTGTGGTGTAAATGGCCCTAACGGGCTTTCTCCTACCACTACGCCATCGGCATAACCACTGAACTCGGTACCTGGTGCACCGTACTGCAAATAATATTTCCCATTATGTTTGGTCATCCAGGAGCCTTCAATAAAGGGATCAAGAAAAGTATTATCAAGGTATTCGCCAAAACGCTGCCAGCCATATCTCCATTCTTCAAGAAAATACATTTCCTTTCTTGTGCCTATTGGTTTAAATGTTTGGCGGTTAAGTTCTATGCCATAAAGAGGATACCTGTTGCTGCTGCCATTGTACATATATAACCTGCCATCATCATCGGTAAAAAATGCCGGGTCCCAACCACCGATCTCAAATGAATCAACCAATGGCTTCCATTCATTTGCCTTAGGATTTGTACTCATCCAAAGCGTAAAATTATTTGTGTAGGTTGAGCCGAATACTATCATGGTGTCGCTAATAATTCCTACAGCCGGCGCACACAATTCATCATAGCCCGCGTTCCAGGGACGCAGAAATTTTTTTGAAATAAATGTCCAGTTAAGCATATCACTGCTCCACCAATACCCCCACTGGTTTGTAGAAAATAAATAATAATCCCCTTTGTAATTAACTATTACAGGATCCGCAGTAGCCCTGTGTCTTCCCGCTTCGCTAAAGTTTGGGATAGGCGTGTAACCATAATCAATGTTAATAGGATTGCAATATGTTTTAGGAGATTGTTGGGAAAATGATGCACTGCACAACAACATAAGCAAGCTTTGTATAACCAGACTTTTCATTTTATTATGATTGCTAAGTGGCCGAAACATGCATGAGCCATAGCCTGTAAAAAATATTGGTGTGTAAAATAATCTTCATTTCTTATAGATGTTCTCATGTGGTCCTTTATCCATTTTGATTTTGCCTTCTCTGATTTGTCGCATAAATTCTTTCTTTTGAGCCAATGTCATACCTTCCATCATGTTGGCCATTTTCTCCTTTATGGCACTGAAAAAGGCAACACTGTCAAAAGTTTTTGCGTCTTTAGTTTTCATCTTTAAAAAATTCTAATGGTGAACGAATGTCAATGAATGGATAACCTAAGCGAATATTAATTGAATTGAACATTTTTATTTTGTCAAAGTTTACAATGTGCTTAAAGTTCCAACTGATTAAACAATCCAATCGGTTAACGGATGCCAATGCAATATGATAAGCATCGTTCTAACTGGACTTTCCCAAAGCCTTTTCTCTAATGTAAGTCTGGGCTAAGTCTTCAACTTCATCGTCAATTTCAATGTGCCTTATGCAGTCGGTAGGTATAAGGTTTTTTACTTTTTTAATATATTCTGGAGCAAATTCAAGTTCAGTTTTATTTACCTCTGAGAAATAAACAAGGAACTCCTTATTAATTATCCTTTCAAATAATTGTTTTGTTGTCTCTTCAAATTCTGCGTCATAGTAGCCACCAATCACAGATCTATCTATGTAAATCCGCTGCTTCACAATAAAGATAAAGTTACCGAAAGCAAGTTAATGTCAGGCCTGAGCCATTTCTAAAGGGGTAATATTTTTACAATTTCTATAGAAAAAAATACACAATGGTTATCTATCCCAACAATTATCATGTATGTTTCGGCTTATAAAATTCTTTAAATATCAACCGCAAATTCTGGTCGTAGGTGATATAGTTATATATCCAGTTCGCAAAAACAGATAGCCTGTTCTTTACACCTAATATCAAAAAAAGGTGCAGTGTCATCCATATAAGCCATGCCAAAAAACCTTTAAAATGCAACTTTGGTTTTGGCAAATCAACTACTGCAAGATTGCGGCCTACGGTTGCCATTGCGCCTTTATCAGAATATTCAAACGCCTCGACCGGTGTGTTTTTTATTTCTTCTCTGATAAGATTTTTTGCAAGCATCTCCCCTTGCTGAATAGCCGCTGATGCCACTTGCGGATGGCCATGCGGATATTTTTCTGTTTCCATATAAGCCACATCCCCGATAGCATAAATATTTTCAAAGCCTGAAACTTTATTCATTCTGTCAACCTTTAGCCGGTTGCCTTTTACGATCAGATCTTTATTTATTCCCCCCGGGATATTGCCTTTAATCCCCGCTGCCCAAATAACCATTGCAGCGGCAATAGTATCTCCATTTTGCATTGTAACGGTTTTGCCGTCATAATTTTTTACTATGGTGTTATTTAAAACTATCACACCCAGTTTTTTTAAATAGTTGTAGGAATCCTCACTTGATTTTTCACTCATTGCACCAAGGGTTTTTGGCGAACCTTCAAGCAAATAAATTTTCATTTTGTTAAAATCCAGTTCAGGGTAATCTTTGGGTAAAACAAATCTTCGCAGATCCGCAATTGCACCGCTCATTTCCACACCGGTTGGGCCGCCGCCGACCAACACAATGGTCATAAGGCTTTGCAATTCTTCTTCATCATTAAGCAATAATGCGTCCTCAAAATTCTGGATTAACCTATGTCTTATCCGCAGCGCCTCTACCGTGCTTTTCATAGGAAAAGAATTATCGATCATCTGCTGGTTACCAAAAAAATTAGTGTCGGCGCCGGTAGCAAGAACTAATATGTCGTATAGAAATTCACCAACATTTGTCGCTACTTTATTTTCAGCGGTAATAATACTTGTTACCTCGGCCATTCTAAAATGTACATTTTTACTCTTATGAAAAACCTTTCGCAGGGGAAAGGAAATATTGCTGGGATCGAGCCCTGCTGTAGCTACCTGGTAAAATAAAGGCTGAAACTGATGATAATTAAAACGATCAATCAATACCACTTCAAAACCTGCGCTGTTATTTAAAGTTCTTGCTAATTTTAAACCGCCAAACCCGCCTCCTATAATTACTATCTTAATCGCTGGCTTTACAATACGCTCAGTATTGAAAGGCTTAATTTCATTAATCATAATTCATGTTTTATGGTACGGTACGATGAACGATTTGTGCGGTACGATGTATCTTTTGTAATCGCTTGTTAAATTCTACTTCAAAATTAGAAATCTGAAATTTTAATCATTTTACCTCATACCTCATACCTCATACCTGCTACCTCATACCTAACACCTGTTTCCCAACACCCGGCATTAATACAACAATCTTACCTTAATTGTTTGCTTAACATGTTTTAATAATTCCAGGGCATTTTTTGAAGCGCTCTTATCAATATCAAGGACTACATAGCCAATGTCATCATTTGTTTTTAAATACTGGGCAAGAATGTTTATGTTATTTTCTGATAAACGTGTGTTGATCTCGGATAAAACACCCGGCACGTTATTGTGAATGTGGAGTATGCGATGTGTACCTTCCTGCGGGGGAAGGCTTAAACCGGGAATGGTATGAGAGCCGGTAGTAATACCTTTCTCCAAAAAGTTGAACAGTTTATTACTCACATCTTCCCCGATATTTTGTTGCGCTTCTTCGGTAGACCCGCCAATATGCGGGGTAAGAATTACATTATTCAATCCCTGCAGTGGTGTTATAAACTTATCACCGTTTTTTTCAGGCTCAACAGGATAAACATCAATAGCTGCGCCTGAAAGATGCCCTTCCTGCAAAGCCTTACTTAAGGCCGGGAGATCAACTACCTCCCCTCTTGCATAATTAATAAGTATAGAACCTTTTTTAAAATATTTAAGATTATTCTTATTGATCATATTTTTTGTAGACGACGTATCGGGAACGTGAAGCGTAACGATATCAGCAACGCTTAAAACATCTTTAAGTGTTTTTTTATCCTCAGCATTTCCCAGGGGCATCTTTGTTTCGGCATCATAAAAAATAACCTTCAGGCCTAATGATTCTGCAAGTATGCTTACCTGTGTGCCAATATTTCCATAGCCAATAATACCAATGGTTTTACCCCGCAGTTCATGGCTTCCACCAGCATCTTTTAACCATATGCCTTCATGAGCCGCTTTATGTTTATCCATGATTTTTCTAACCAGCATAATGGAAGCGCCAATTACAAGTTCTGCTACACTGCGTGTATTGCTGTACGGTGCATTAAATACGGCTATGCCTCTGC
>JBDSFG010000181.1:0-8849 GCA_039919615.1 Ginsengibacter sp.
TATGAACGATGAGTGAAAATATAATCAGAATTAAAAGTTATGCTTTTGCTCTTCGCATTATTAATCTGTATAAATATTTAAAAGATACAAAGAAGGAATTTATTTTAAGCAAACAACTTTTAAGAAGTGGAACGGGTATTGGGGCTTTAGTAAGAGAAGCAGATAACGCAGAATCAAAACCTGATTTCATTCATAAAATGTCCATTGGCCAAAAAGAATGTGATGAAACCTTGTATTGGATAGACTTACTTTATGATGCGGAATTTTTAACACAGGACCAATACAATTCACTAAAGCATGATGGAGAAGAAATACTGAAAATTATAAGGAGTATAATTATAAAAACAAAACAAAATTTAAAAAAATGAGCGATGATAAGCGATATGGATCGTAAAATTCATCGTTCATCATTCATCATTTATATTTAAGATCATGAGCAGACAAATAAATAAAGTAACATCAACCATCGTTCCAGTGAACATTGAAAATGTTGATACAGACCAGATTATTCCTGCGCGGTTTTTAAAAGCAACAAGCAGAGATGGCTTTGGAAAAAATCTTTTTCGTGACTGGCGATATGAGAATGATGATGAAAGTAAACCAAAAGACTTTGCATTAAACAATAAAATGTATAGCGGCAGTATTTTGGTGGCAGGAAAAAACTTTGGTTGCGGCTCATCAAGAGAGCATGCTGCCTGGGCAATTAAAGACTTTGGTTTTGATATAGTAGTGAGCAGTTTCTTTGCAGATATTTTTAAGAACAATTCACTTAATAATTTTTTATTGCCTGTACAGGTTAGTGACGATTTTTTACAGAAAATATTTGCGTCTGTTGAAAAAGATAACACCGTGCTCCTTGAAATTAATTTACCTGATCAAACAATTAAAATTTTGTCAACAGAAGAAAAAGAAAATTTTGATATCAGCCCTTATAAAAAAACATGTTTACTTAATGGCTACGATGATATAGATTATTTGTTGAACATGAAAGATGATATTGAAGAATTTGAAAAAGAAACACAAATCGCATAGCGTTCCGATAGTTTCTTTTTAGGGATGTTTGAGGGTTTTCTTATGAAAAAAAATATAGCAATAATATTAGGAGACGGCATAGGTCCGGAAGTAACACATCAATCAATAAAAGTATTGAATGTAATTGCTGAAGAATTCGGCCATGAGTTCGTTTATAATTACGGATTAATGGGCGCTTATGCCATTGATAAAACAGGAAGTCCTTTACCTGATAAAACGATTGAGATCTGTTTGGAAAGCGATGCAATTTTATTTGGCGCAATCGGTCATCCAAAATATGATAACGATCCAACAGCTAAAGTAAGGCCCGAGCAGGGTTTACTAAAGCTTAGGAAAACATTGCAGCTATTTGCGAACATCAGGCCTGTTATTACTTATAGTGCACTGCATCATTTGTCGCCCCTAAAAAACAAGCTCCTTGAAAATGTTGACTTCATAATTTTTCGTGAATTAACCGGTGGAATTTATTATGGTAACAAACAAGTTAATGAAGAGTATACATGGGCATCTGAAGATTGTACTTATACAAAAGACGAGATCGAACGTATTTCGCATCTCGCTTTTCAGTCGGCCCAAAAAAGAAGAAAAAAGTTAACCTTAGTTGATAAAGCTAATGTATTGGAAACCTCACGCCTCTGGAGAAAGGTTGTTCAAAACATGTCAGCTCAATATAAAGGTGTAACAGTTAATTATATGTTTGTTGATAATGCAGCCATGCAAATCATTCTTGACCCAAAACAATTTGATGTTATTCTTACAGAAAATTTATTTGGCGACATTATTAGTGATGAAGCAAGCGTTATAACAGGATCTTTAGGTTTATTACCTTCTGCATCCGTAGGAAATTCAATTGCATTGTTTGAACCTATTCATGGCTCATATCCGCAGGCTACCGGAAAAGATATTGCCAATCCTTTAGGCTCAATTTTATCAGCGGCGATGATGCTGGATTATTTTAACCTTACTGAAGAAGCTAACAGGATAAGACAAGCGGTGGAGTGGACACTTCTTCATGCTATGGTTACAAAAGATATTGACCCGATCAATTTTTATTTTACTTCTACCGTTGGTGATCTCATTTGCGATTATATTGGTGGAAGAATTCCGGGTTCGATAAATAAAGGCAATGTTGAATTAAGAAAATCAACTATTATATAATCCACTATTTCCTCTCCTTCTGAGAGGATTATGGTGAGGTTAAAAAAGCAACTATGTATTATACTAACGATACCATACTTTACCTGAATGGCAAATTTGTAAAAGCTTCTGAAGCTAAGATCGATCTTTACAGCCAGTCCCTGCATTACGGCTATTCCGTTTTTGAAGGGATCAGATCATACAAAACCACTGATGGTAATACTAAAATATTTAAAGCGGAAGAACATTATAAAAGATTGAAAAACTCTGCTGATGCAATTAACATTCCATTTCCTTTTGAAGACTTAATCACGGTAACGTACGAATTGCTAGCTATCAATAATTTGCAGGATGCATACATCCGTCCGCTTGTGTATGCACCTGCGAATATGAGTTTCAAAAAAAATACAGAATCGAATTTAATGATTGCTGTGTGGAAGATGGAACCTTTCCTTGGAGAAAAATTGTTACGGGTAATGACCTCCTCTTTTCAAAGACCCAATCCTAAAGGGTTTAAAATAGAAGCAAAGGCATCAGGCCATTATGTAAACTCTCTTCTTGCAAGCCATGAGGCAAAAGATAATGGTTATGATGAAGCGCTTTTGCTGGACATGCATGATAATGTTGCTGAAGCGCCGGGTGCTAATGTTTTTTTTGAGAAAGGTGGCAAACTTTTTACTCCGGCATTAGGTAATATTTTACCCGGCATTACCAGGGCAACGGTTATTGAAATTTGTAATGAGTTAGATATTCCTGTAGAAGAAAAAAGTTTTAATATGGAAGAGTTGAAAAATGCAGACACAGCCTTTTTCTGTGGCACAGCTGCAGAGGTTATTGGCTGGGAATCTATCGACGATACAACTTTTTCAAAACCGTGGAATGAAACGCTCTCTAAAATAATACAGGACGCATATAAACATAGAGTGATAGAAAAAGATTTTAAACCATCATTAGCCTTAGCATAATGGAACTAAATAAATATAGTAAAACATTAACCCAGGATGTAACACAGCCGGCAGCACAGGCTATGCTATATGCCATTGGCTTTAAAGATGAAGATTTTAGCAAAGCACAGGTAGGAATTGTAAGCATGGGCTGGGATGGCAATCCTTGTAATATGCATCTTAACGATCTTGCAACAAGCGTAAAGAAAAGCGTTGATGCAACCGAAGGTTTATTAGGACTGCGTTTTTATACAATTGGTGTAAGTGACGGTATTAGTATGGGCACCGATGGTATGCGATACAGCCTTGTGAGCCGTGATCTAATTGCAGATAGCATTGAAACTAATGCCGGCGCACAATATTATGATGCATTAATAACAATTCCTGGTTGCGATAAAAATATGCCTGGCTCAATCATGGCGATGGGAAGATTAAACCGTCCTTCAATAATGTTATATGGCGGTACAATAGCTCCGGGTCATTACAAAGGGCAGGACCTCAATGTGGTTTCGGCGTTCGAAGCATTAGGACAAAAAATTGCGGGCACATTGAGCAACGAAGATTTTAAAGGTATTGTTCAACATTCCTGCCCGGGAGCGGGTGCATGTGGTGGCATGTACACGGCAAATACAATGTCCACAGCCATTGAAGCATTGGGTATGAGTTTACCACGTTCATCATCCAACCCTGCATTAAGTGATGATAAGCAGCAAGAATGTGAGGCAGCAGGCCAAGCCATTCTTTTGTTGCTTGAAAAAGATATTAAGCCACGTGATATCATGACAAGAGAAGCATTTGAAAATGCAATAACGGTTGTTATGATAATGGGCGGAAGTACTAATGCCGTTTTGCATTTAATAGCCATGGCAAAAAGTGTAGGAGTAAAATTAACGCAGGATGATTTCCAGGCTATCAGCGATAGAGTGCCTGTTCTTGCTGATTTTAAACCAAGCGGAAAATATCTGATGCAGGATTTGCACCAATATGGAGGCTTACCACCAGTAATGAAATATTTGTTAGAAAATGGATTGCTTCATGGCGATTGTGTTACGGTAACCGGTAAAACCGTAGCAGAGAATCTTAAAGATGTAGAGCCAATTAGTTTTGAAAAACAGGACATCATTCATCCATTGGAAAAACCAATTAAGGCAACAGGTCATTTACAAATATTATATGGCAATCTTGCTGAAAAAGGAAGTGTTGCAAAAATTTCAGGGAAAGAGGGAGAAAGATTTGAAGGCCCTGCAAGAGTTTTTGAGGGTGAGCATGATTTAATAAGTGGTATCAATTCCGGAAAGATAAAAGCCGGTGATGTAGTTGTTATCCGGCATATAGGCCCGAGAGGTGCTCCGGGAATGCCTGAAATGCTGAAGCCTACATCAGCAATTATAGGAGCAGGATTAGGGAAAAGTGTTGCATTGATCACTGATGGCCGTTTTAGCGGAGGTACGCATGGTTTTGTCGTTGGGCATATCACCCCTGAAGCTTTCGATGGTGGATTGATCGCATTGGTTAATGATGATGACATAATTGAAATTGATGCTGTAAAAAATACATTAAATCTTAAAGTAGCAGAAGAAGAAATTGCACAAAGAAAAAAGAGTTGGAAACAACCTGCATTAAAAGCAACTAATGGCGCCTTATTTAAATATGCAAGAGTAGTTAAAGATGCAAGCGAGGGCTGTGTAACAGATGAAGCGTAGGTCAAATATAAGTGGTCACAATTTGTGACCAGATAATACATGTTGCTAAAAATTTATTCGTTCAGGATCATCACAAATTGTGATGATGTCAGAGAATAGCTTGAGTTCACAAAGATTGTATGGTTTAAATACAAATATGCAGTTACAGGTTATACAACAAAAGATATTTGAAATAAGAAACCAGAAGGTAATGCTTGATTTTGACATTGCAGGTTTGTATGATGTAGAAACAAAAAGATTAAAGGAAGCAGTAAGAAGAAACATTCAGCGGTTCCCCAATGATTTCATGTTTCAACTCACAAAAGATGAGTTTGAAAGTTTGAGGACGCAATTTGCGACCTCAAACCAAAGAGGTGGCAGAAGATATTTGCCTTTTGCTTTTACAGAACAAGGGGTTGCAATGTTAAGCGGCATATTAAATTCTGAACATGCTATAAAGATGAACATTGCAATTATGAGAGCCTTTGTTGAAATTAGGAAATTTACGATTCATTATGGAGAAATAATCGATCAATTAAAGGAATTAAAGAACAAGGTTGGCAATCACGATGCACAATTAAATTCTATTTATGAAGCAATAGAAAATCTGCTGGATGATAAAGCAGATAAACAAGCAGAAAAACAAAAATGGAAAACCAGGGAAAGAATTGGCTTCAAAAAATAATAAATTATTATTAAAATAATTGTATGAGTACATTAGAAACATTCGAGTTAAAAAAAGAAAAGGCAAAAGAAGCACAGACTTCAAAAGCCTCCCCAAAGGGGGGAGGCTTGGAGGGGGCTTCTTCAATCAGCGGGAGCCAGGCCGTCCTCGAAGCCCTTCTTGCAGAAGACGTTGATATAATCTTCGGTTATCCCGGCGGTGCTATCATGCCTATTTATGATGCACTTTACGACTATAATGATAAGCTGAAACATATCCTTGTACGACATGAGCAGGGAGCTATTCATGCTGCACAGGGCTATGCAAGAACATCCGGCAAAACCGGGGTTGTGTTTGCTACAAGTGGCCCTGGCGCTACAAATCTTGTTACCGGCCTGGCAGATGCAATGATTGATTCAACTCCTGTCGTTTGTGTAACAGGTCAGGTGTTTGCCCATTTACTGGGTACGGATGCATTCCAGGAAACAGATGTCATTAATATCACTACACCAATTACAAAATGGAATTACCAGGTTACTGATGCAACAGAAATTCCTTCTGTTCTTGCCAAGGCATTTTACATAGCAAAAAGCGGAAGACCGGGGCCCGTGGTAATTGACATTACCAAAAATGCACAACTGCAAATGTTTGAATACAATGGTTATGAAAAATGTAACCATATTAGAAGTTACAGGCCTAACCCCATTGTAAGAAAAGAATTTATTGAACAAGCTGCAGAGTTTATAAATAATGCTGAAAGACCTTTCGTAATATTCGGCCAGGGAGTTATACTTGGAAGAGCTGAAAAAGAATTCCAGGCATTTATTGAGAAATCCGGTATCCCTGCTGCATGGACTATTTTGGGTATGAGCGCAATACCAACAGATCATCCGCAGGCGGTAGGTATGCTTGGCATGCATGGAAATTATGGCCCTAATGTTTTAACTAATGAATCTGATGTATTAATTGCAATAGGTATGCGCTTTGATGACCGTGTAACAGGGCGCCTGGATAAATATGCCAAACAAGCAAAAATCATTCACCTTGATATTGACCCTTCTGAAATAGATAAAAATGTAAAAGCCACTGTGGCTGTATGGGGCGATTGCAAAGAAACCTTGCCATTGCTTACAAAGCTGCTAGAGAAAAAAGAATATCCCGAATGGATGCAACGCTTTAAAGAGTGTCAGGAGAAAGAAGAAGAAAAAGTGATTCGTGAAGAATTAAATCCATCGGTGGAAACACTAACTATGGGTGAGGTAATAAAAGAGTTGAATGAATTAACTAAAGGTGATGCAATCATTGTTACCGATGTAGGCCAACACCAAATGGTAGCCTGCCGTTACGCCAAAATGAATCAGACAAAAAGTAATATCACCAGTGGAGGTCTTGGCACAATGGGTTATGCACTGCCTGCGGCGATAGGGGCTGCTTATGGCGATCCTTCCAGGACAACCGTTGCTATTATCGGTGACGGGGGTTTTCAAATGACATTGCAGGAACTTGGAACGATTATGCAGTTTAAACCCAAAGTAAAAATTCTTATTTTGAATAATAATTTTTTAGGAATGGTACGCCAGTGGCAACAATTATTTCATGAAAAGAGGTATTCATTTGTTGATATTACCAGCCCAGATTTTGTGATGGTAGCAAAAGGATTTGGCATTGCAGGAAGAAGTATTTCAAAACGGGATGATCTAAAGATTGCACTGAAAGAAATGATTGATCATGAAGAGAGCTACCTGCTTGAAGTAATGGTTGGGAAAGAGAACAATGTATTTCCTATGATTCCACAAGGCCGTGGAATAGCGGAGATAGTATTGAGCAGAGAAGAAGTTTAAAGTAAAAAGGCAAAAGTAAAAAGTAAAAATGAGTGAAGAACAATTGTTAGTAGTTGAGGAGAATCAGCCTGTTTATAATATCAGGCATAGGGCTTTTTACTTTTCTAAAAATATAATTGAGTTTATAAAGGAAATAAAGTTTGAAAGGCTCTATTTTTCCATATTTGACCAGTTACTCCGAAGTGCAACGTCTATTGGAGCAAACCTTGTAGAAGGCACAGCTGGTGTTTCTACAAAAGATTATTTGAATTATCACGGCATTGCGCTTAAGTCGGCTAACGAAACAAAATACTGGCTTAGCCTGATTAAAGAAGTCATACCACCTGCAAAAGATAAAATAAATGAACTAATAAAAGAGGCAAATGAAATCTCTAGAATTATAGCAACAATAATTATAAACATAAAAAATAAATAAGGAGATTTTGGCTTTTGATTTTTAACTTTTAACTTATGATCAAACAAGAATATACAATCACTGTTTATACAGAAAACCAGATTGGTTTATTAAACCGTATTGCCATTATCTTCTCCAGGAGAAAAATAAATATTGAAAGTCTTAACACCTCTCCTTCCGAAGTAAATAGTGTTCACCGTTTTACTATAGTGATTAATGAATACGAAGATGTGGTAAGAAAACTTTGCCGGCAAATTGAAAAGCAGGTAGAAGTATTAAAAGCTTATTACAACACTAATGATGAAATAGTTTGGCAGGAGCTTGCGCTTTATAAAGTACCCACCGAAACCGTTGCTGAAAAAGTAAAAGTGGAAAGATTGCTTCGTGAGTATGGCGCAAGGGCTGTAGTCATCAGGCTTGACTATACCGTTTTTGAAACAAGTGGCCATCGTGAAGAAATTGACGGTTTAATGAAGGCACTGGAACCTTACGGGCTTATAGAATTTGTTAGAAGCGCAAGAGTAGCCATTATTAAAACCAGCACTGGTTTTCATGATAAACTTAAAGAGTTTGAGTACCGTGAGCCAAGCGAAGAAGTGATAGAAAATGAATACCTTAATGATAATGAAAAAGTATTTAGCATGTAATGTATGGTAAAAGTAATTATAATAACAGGCGCCAGTGGCGGAATAGGAAAGGCTACGGCATTAAAGGCGGCACAAAAAGGATATGCTGTATGTGTTCATTATAATACTGATAAATCATCAGCGGATGATATAGTAAAACAAATACAGGAAACCGGCGGAACAGCAATTGCCGTGGAAGCGGATATTTCAAAAGAAGAAGAAGTTGAAAAGCTTTTTTCAATAGCAGATGAAAAATTAGGTAAGATAACAGCGTTGGTTAATAATGCAGGCATAGTTGGCAGGCAAACAAAAGTAGCCGATATGACTGCAGAAAGTATTCAGCAAATTTTTGCAACTAACGTGCTGGGTTCTTTTTTATGCGCAAGGGAAGCAATAAGAAGAATGGCTTTATCTAATGGAGGCAGTGGTGGCGGTATTGTTAATGTCTCCTCAAAGGCCGCCGCTCATGGCGCACCGGGTGAATATGTACACTATGCCGCATCTAAAGGAGCTATTGATACATTTACTT
>JBDSFG010000297.1:0-14041 GCA_039919615.1 Ginsengibacter sp.
ATCACAGCACCTTCAGGTGGTTTGCACACTCCGTCTGCACAGCGTATGCGGTAGGCCGGCTACCATCTTTTATTCAGCATTCAAAGAACTATCCTGATCCTTGATTCGTGACACACCCAGCAATGGCATAAATATTATTTCAGGAATGTCGGGTGGGGACACCCGCCAGGAAGAGGGGAAAAATTTAACTGATCTAAATCTTTATTAAATGCCCATCGTGTTTTGCTCTGCTCCTGGCTATGAGTAAAGACACGGCTTAGGATGGAATGCCCGTACTTACTATTACTGATGACAAACATTCCTTTCCTGTGTTCGGAGCCCGGGCAACGCCTGAACTCCATAAACAATACGATAAAGAAATGGTAAGCCGCATTGATAAAAATTATAATCACCTCCTGCTTACTGATATGGTTTTTTTGGTGCAACTGATAAAAGACCAGGATATTGAACTGGCTAAACAGGCAGGGCACATGCATGACGGCATTTTCTCCGTCTTTAAAGGTGATCTGTTGAAAGCTGATCCGGTTACCCTTCTTACTTCTTTTAAAGCTCTTGACCCTAAAAATCTTCTTAAAGAAAAATTTAACTGATCTCAAAATCTTTATTAAATGCCCGCCGTGTCTTGCTCTGCTTCAGGCTATGAGTAAAGACACGGCTTCGGATGGAATAACGTGACTGCTGTAAAAGTGATATCTGCTTTTCATATGCTAAATCCAGATATCCGTCTTCTGCATCTCCATCAAACTTTTTGTTCTTATAATCAGTCTTAGTAATGGTTACCCAGGCAGGCTCTTTCTCATATCTCAATTTTGAATTCTGCGCACTAACATTCGTAAAAGGTAAGATTTGAAGGGTAAGTATAAAGACTAGCCAAAAAAAAGTTCTCATTATTTTTAAAGATAATAAATATATCCTCATATATCTCTTCTCCAGTTACGTAAATAAATGCGTTTAAAATTTGCAGATTCAACGGAAAACGGTCCACAACTGGCCAATGATTTCAAAGCCATTTATATGTTTGTGCCAGGTTCGCAAGATGTGAAAGATACATAGCATAAACTTTAAACTCTTGTAGGAACTCGACCCCCCGCACTGCTGATTAAGAGTCAGCCGCTCGACCGCTAGTACAGGTATTGCTTATGGTATTTGGAATAAAGGGCAGTAGCGGTGTTTCTGCTGATCAATATTTTCGTAACTACTAACAAAGCCGGCCATTCAAAAAAATCTGCTTGATTGATTTTGCTGATTGATCTTATAAGAGCAGGCATGCTTATTTTAATTCTTTTGTTTCATCTCCCATACCAAAGCGCTTGCTCCCAGAATGGCTGCATCTGATTCTCTTAATTCGCTAAAGATGAGTTTTACTTTATTTTGAAAAATGGGCAGGAGATTTTTTTCCATATGTTTTAATGTAGGCTTTAATATCATATCACCACATTTGGTAAGGCCTCCAAATAAAATGATAGCTTCCGGCGAGGAGAACATTACAAAATTCGCCAATGCTTCCCCCAGTATCTTTCCGGTAAATGCATATACCTTTTTTGCAAGTGCATCATTTTTCATGGCACACTCATAAACAACTTTGCTATCAATTTTTTTTACAGGATAATCTCTTAGTAAACTTTTTTCTTCAGGATACTGACTTAGCATTTCTACAGCAGTTCTTGCTACACCTGTTGCCGAGGCATATACCTCTAAGGAACCATGCATACCAGTTCCGTGGTGAAGCCTGCCGCCGGGTACCACTATAGCATGACCAAGTTCTCCTGCAAAACCATCGTGGCCTAATATAAGATGTCCGTTTGCCACAATACCGCTGCCAACTCCGGTTCCAAGCGTTATCATTATAAAATCTTTCATGCCTCTTGCAGCTCCATACATCATTTCGCCTACTGCTGCTGCATTTGCATCATTAGTTAATGCAGCGGGCAGATCAAACTTTTCTGATATCAGTTTTGCCAAAGGTATAATGCCTTTCCATTTTAAGTTTGGCGCATATTCAATAGTGCCTGTGTAAAAATTTCCGTTTGGCGCTCCTATACCAATACCCTGAAAATTTACGGCGCCAAGCGATTCGATAACGGGTGATAACTTTGTATAAAGCACATCTATAAAATCTGTTACTTCAGCGTAATCTTCTGTTTTTAATTCGCCTTTCTGCAAAATTTCCCCGCGGTGATTTACAATACCGTATTTTGTGTTAGTGCCTCCAACATCAATTCCGATAGCTAATTCATTTGATACATCCATTCGGGTAAATTTTAAAAAAAATCATTTAGGTGAAGATTAGATTGATAGTTAAGCACTACCAGCATAATTTATCAGGGTTATTAAAATATTATTTCCGAAGAAAAGCAGGTGGCAGGATTACCCTTCTTCAAATGATTTAATGAGCCATAACTTCTTTAACATCATAATCAATTCCCTGTGTCTTTAAAATAGATTTTGCTTTTATGGCATAAAATGCAAGGTACAGAAAGCAGCCTACGCCAACAAGATAAGACATTTGAATACCCAGCAGGTTATTACCGGCAAGATATCCCTGAAGCAAGCTGATAAAGCCACCCCCCATTATCATCATTATTAAAAAATTTGCTCCCTGGTTGGTATGCCTTCCTAAGCCGGCAATGGCCAGGGTGAATATGCATGGCCATAAAGTTGAACAAAATAAGCCAACACTTATAAAGGCGTATACACTTGTAAGGCCGTCTGAAGCCATTCCTATAATGAGTGCGGTAATTCCCATTAAAGAGAATATCAATAATTGCCGTGCCGGGTTTCCCCTGCTCAAAAGATCCCCCACTATCAATGCAATAATTACAAGACCATAAACGTAAAAATGATTTACCTCATGCTTTGCAATAATGTTTACTAAAAGAAAAACAGCAAATGCAATATAGGGCATTATAAAGCGGAGAACAGATTTTGCAGTAGCGCTTACATTGAATGCTCCTACAGAATTAGTCCACCTTCCTATCATTAAGCTTGCCCAAAATAGAGAAACATATGGAGCTATATTTTCTGTTGGAAATGGAAGTCCGTCTGCTGTTTTAACATGCTCCTTCATAAACTCAGGCAGGTTTGCCGCCGTAGATACCTCAACCCCTACATAAACAAAAATCCCAATCATTCCCAATAATAATTGAGTATAATTTAATGCACTCTTTTTTACCGTTATGCCCATGGTATCAGTTATATCTGTTGGCGTTGCCACCCGGCTTACTTCTTCATCATGAGCTATTTTATTTGGTATTGATGAAAATCTGAAAATTACTGCTACCACTAAAAAAGCAGCACCTAAAATAAGGTAGGGTATTTTTATTGACTGTATATCAGCCACTTTTGCGGCATCACCAACAGTAACGGAACCAAAGATGGCAAAACTCACCAGCAGCGGCCCAATTGTGGTGCCGAAATTATTAACCCCTCCCGCCATGCTAAGCCTTTGTGACCCGCTTCTTGGGTCGCCCATTACAATGGCTAAAGGGTTAGCTGCAGTTTGTTGTAATGAAAACCCAAGTCCTACAATGAACAGCCCTGTGATCATTAAACCAAATGATGCATTTTCTGCTGCAGGGTAAAATAATAATGTGCCTAATGCAGATATAATAAGACCCAGGGAAATGCCATTCTTATAGCCAATCCGGTTTAAGATATCGCCACCGCTTGCTCTGCTCAGGAAATAATAAATAATTGACCCAACCGTATAAGCAACATAAAATGCAAAAGAGATCATCTGCGATTGCCATTGTTGTAGATGCAACTTTTCTTTAAATACCGGTATAAGTATATCGTTGCTTGATGCCACAAAACCCCAAAAGAAAAAAATCAGTACCAGGGTTCCAAATTGCGACCATTTAGTTTGTTGTGTCATAAGGCAATCGTTTTAATGAGAGATGGAAATTAAACTGTTTTTCTTGTTGCGAAAAATTTAAGTCACTTTTTTTATATCATCAAAAAAAGAATCTAAATTGATGTAGATTGTAATTTATAAATCTAAAATGGAAATACTTCATGTCAGCGCTGAATGTTATCCGGTAGCAAAAGCCGGTGGCCTTGGAGATGTAGTTGGTTCGCTGCCGAAATATCAAAATAAGCTGGGACACCTGGCTAAAGTGATAACACCCATGCATCGGACTAAGTTCTTATTAGAAAATGAGTTTGATGTAGTTCATAAGGGAGGATTTGGGCTGGGCAACTATTGGTTTGATTATACCATTATAAAAGAAAGCACCAACCGCCTTGGCTTTGATCTTTACCTGCTGGATATTTTTGGATTACTTGACAGGGAAAAAATATATGGCTATGATGATGACTCACTGCGGTATACCGCTTTTCAGATAGCTGTAGTTGATTGGATAAGTAAATGGCAGCACAGGCCCGATGTAGTTCATGTTCATGATCATCATACTGCATTAATACCTTTTATGATGCAGCATTGTTTTGCTTATCAACATCTTTCATTTATAAAAACTGTACTTACTATTCACAATGCCGAATACCAGGGATGGATGAGTTGGGATAAAGCTAATTACATTCCTGACTGGGATAAATACAAATGGGGTCTGCTGGAATGGAATAAAAATATAAACCCTCTTGCTTCAGGTATAAGATGTGCTGCAAAAGTTACTACGGTGAGCAACGGTTATTTGTCTGAATTACAATACAATGCCAATGGTCTTGAAGCGCTTTTTGAATATGAAAGAGGAAAATGTTCGGGTATTTTAAATGGCATTGATGAAGAAGTGTGGGATCCTTCTTCAGATACATATATCGAAGTAAAGTATGATGTTGAAGATGCGAAGCAAGGGAAAGCTGCCAACAAAAAAGTGTTATGTGATCTTTTTAATCTTGATGAGTCAAAGCCATTAATAATTTTTATTGGCAGGCTTGTAGGAGAAAAGGCTGCAGACCTTTTGCCACAGGCCATCAGTGATTCTGTTTACTATATAAACGGCAGTATGAATTTTTTAATTCTAGGAAGTGGTGATGCCGGTATAGCGCATCAACTGGAGCAAATGAAAAACCCATTCACAGGATTTTATAATTCCCGGATAGGCTATAATGAAAAATTAAGTCACCAGATGTACGCAGGAGCAGATTTTTTGCTGATGCCCAGCCGGGTAGAGCCTTGTGGTTTAAACCAGATGTACTCAATGCGGTATGGCACAATTCCTATTGTGCGTAATACAGGAGGGTTAAAAGATACTGTTAAAGATTTTGGTGAGCCCGGTGGCTACGGCATTTGTTTTAATACTGCCAGTGTTGGCGATATAACTTATTCCATATACCGTGCTGTACAGTTGTATAATCAGCCAGAGCGGGTAAATGAAATTGTTGAATATATTATGCAGATAAATAATAGTTGGGAAACCAGTGCAGGTGCATATATTGAGGTTTACAACAGTTAGTTTATAGTTTATAGTTTATAGTTTATAGTTTATAGTTTATAGTTTATAGTTTATAGTTTATAGTTTATAGTTTATAGTTTATAGTTTATAGTTTATAGTTTATGGTTCATGGTTGACATTGATGCGTTTTTTAAAAGCTGCTTTAAAATTTGATTATTTCTAAAAGAAGTTTTTATCAGCTATAAGAATATAAATGTCTATAAATATTTTTTAAACACTGAACATACTGAATTGATGTTACCAAACAAATCATTACGAAGTGGCGTGGCAAAACTCTTTCTATTTAAAAACCTTAAGAAAAAATAAACTATGACAAGTTTTTTTATACGACCTGAATTATGAACTACCAGCTACAAACTATAAACTACAAACTACAAACTATAAACTATAAACAATAAACTCTCCCCCATGATAAGTAAATCAGTGATCGCCGTTATTTTAGGAGGTGGCGCCGGAAGCAGGCTTTATCCCCTTACGGCCAGCAGAAGCAAGCCAGCAGTACCAATTGCTGGTAAATACAGGTTAGTAGATATTCCTATCTCTAACTGTATTAACTCCAATATTAACAGGATGTACGTGCTAACGCAATACAATTCTGCTTCATTAAATAAGCATATAAAAAATACCTACCAGTTTAGCGTCTTCAGCAGCGGTTTTGTAGATATACTTGCCGCGGAGCAAACGCCGGATAATCCGAGGTGGTTCCAGGGAACTGCAGATGCAGTAAGGCAATCAGTAAGGCATATTGAAAAAAATGATTTTGAATATGTGCTTATTTTATCAGGCGATCAGCTATACCAAATGGATTTTGGCGAAATGGTTAATAATCATATAAAGTCAGGTTCCGATATTACTATAGCCACAATACCTGTGGGAGAAAGAGAAGCGCCTGAATTCGGAATTTTAAAATCAAATGATTTAAATGAGATCACTTCTTTTATTGAGAAACCTTCACGTGATCTTTTGCCGGAGTGGGAAAGTGATACTGGTGATGAGATGAAGCGCCAGGGGAGAAAATATTTAGCTTCTATGGGCATTTACATTTTTAACCGCAAATTGTTGTTTGATCAGTTAACTGAGGAGCATAAAACCGCTACCGATTTTGGCAAGGAAATGATCCCGGATTCAATATCCAAATATAAAGTCGCCAGTTTTCAATACGATGGTTATTGGACGGACATCGGTAATATTTATTCATTTTATGAAGCTAATCTTGCCCTTACCCTCGATCTGCCTCCTTTTAATTTATTTGATAATTCTAAGCAGGTTTACAGCAGGCCAAGGATGCTACCCCCTGCAAAAATCAGCGGCACAACACTGGAAAAAACCATTATTGCAGAGGGCTGTATAATTAATGCGTCAAGAATTGAGAACAGTGTAGTGGGTGTTAGAACCCGTATTGGGCACGGTACCAGTATTGTGAGCACTTATATAATGGGTAGCGATTATTATGAAACGATAGCCGAAATTCAACATTCTGCAGAGAGAGGTATACCCAAAGTAGGAATAGGTGAAAGGTGCTATATTAAATGCGCAATAGTAGATAAAAACTGCCGCATCGGCGATGATGTTAGAATAAACGGGGGCAGTCATTTACCCGACAGCGATCATTCACTTTACACCGTTAAAGACGGTATTGTTGTCATAAAAAAAGGCAGCATAATTCCGGAAGGGTTTGTTATTTAAATGAACGTATCTGAATAATGCGATAAGTTTTCATGTATTTTTACCATGGTGTAAATTGTACACATTTGTAAATTTTAATTAACGATTGCTATGTCAGAGATTGAAACAGACTTTGTAACTGCACACCCCCCTCTGGTACCAAAGCCACGACTCTCATTTAAACAAATTTTAAATATGAGTTTTGGGTTCTTCGGAATTCAATTTGGTTTTGCGCTGCAAAACGCTAATGTGTCACGCATCTTTCAAACCCTGGGCGCAGAGATAGATAAAATTGGCATCCTGTGGATAGCAGCCCCCATCACAGGTTTGCTTATTCAGCCCGTTATAGGTTACATGAGTGACAGAACGTGGCACCCGCGTTGGGGAAGAAGACGCCCATTTTTCTTTTTTGGCGCTTTACTTTCTTCCATAGCATTATTTCTTATGCCGCAAGCAACGGTATTATGGATGGCTGCTGCATTACTATGGGTACTTGATGCTTCTATTAATATATCAATGGAACCTTTCAGGGCGTTTGTAGGTGATAAACTTCCATCTTCACAAAGAACAACGGGCTTTGCAACACAGACTTTTTTTATTGGCCTTGGTGCGGTGATAGCATCGTTGCTTCCTTATATTTTTACCAACTACTTTAATATTAGTAATACCGCTGCGCCGGGAGTAATAAGCAATTCGGTAAAGTATTCTTTTTATATAGGTGCAGTTGTTTTTTTGTTCTCCGTTTTATGGACAGTTTTTACTACAAAAGAATTTCCGCCTGAAAATATACAAACATGGGAAGAAGAAAAGTTACGGACAAAAGGTTTGTTTAAAGGCCTTGCAGAGATAACATCGGGGATTTTTAAGATGCCTGAAACCATGCTTCAACTGGCCGTTGTACAATTTTTTACCTGGCTTGCTCTCTTCTCCATGTGGATATACACTACTCCTGGTGTTGCACAAAATACTTTTGGTACAACTGATACCACATCCAAAACCTACCAGGATGCCGGGGATTGGGTGGGCGTAATGTTTATGGTGTATAATGGCATCTCTGCATGCACCGCTTTTTTATTGCCTTTACTTGCTAAAAGAATAGGAAGAAAATATACTCACATGATATGCCTGATCATTGGAGGTATAGGATTGATCTCAATGCTTTTTATAAAAAGTCAAAATCTTTTATTATTACCAATGATAGGCATCGGGCTGGCCTGGTCATCCACATTAACTATGCCCTACGCTATATTAGCCGGGGCTTTACCAGTTAGTAAAATGGGATTTTATATGGGAGTATTTAATTTTTTTATAGTTATACCTCAAATTTTAGCTGCTGCTATTTTAGGTTTTTTTGTAAGGACGGTGTTTCATGAACAAAGTATCTATGCACTTGTTGTAGGTGGCGTATCAATGATAATAGCCGGCATATTAAATTTTATTGTAAAAGATAAAGATGATATAAAAAGTAAACTTGCTCAATAACTTCTTATGAAAAAATATTTTCTCTCTGTAATTTTTTATTTTTCTTTTCTTGTTGTCTTTTCGCAAGCAGATGGCATCAAATGTTACCCAACCAATTGGTGGGTGGGGATGAAGTGGAATAAAATCCAGGTAATGGTTCATGGAGATAAAATTGCAGATAAATTTCCAATGATAAAAATGGGGCCGGCAGGTGTTAAGATTGCAACGGGCGTTAATCTTCTCAAAATAAATCGTGTTGAAAATCCTGATTATATTTTTCTTGATCTTGTAATTGACGCAACTGCAAAGCCGGGTAAGTTTACTTTTCCATTTTTAAAAGATATAAAGATTGAGTACGAACTAAAACGCAGGCGTTCAGGAAACGGAACTTCTTACGCTCAGGGCGTTACCTCGAAAGATTTTATTTACCTCGTGATGCCGGACAGGTTCTCCAATGGTGATACATCAAACGACAGGTTTATGGATATGCGTGATACATCACTTGACCGGAAAAATTCATTGTTGAGGCATGGCGGCGATATTAAAGGAATTGCTGATCACCTTGATTATTTTAAAGAACTTGGCGTAACTGCTTTATGGTTAACGCCTGTAGTACAAAACGATATGCCCCTTGAAAAAGAGCCATCAGGAATGCTTAGCGGTTACCATGGTTACTGGATCACAGACCATTATGAAATAGATAAAAGATTAGGAGGAAGCCTTGCATACAGATACTTAGTTGAAACTGCCCATAAAAATGGTTTAAAAATTATACAGGATGCAGTGTATAATCATGTAGGAGAGTATCACTGGTTTGTGTTGGATCCTCCTATGAAGGACTGGTTCAACAACTGGCCATCTTACCAGGGAACAAACCACAGGGAAGAAGTTTTTATTGATCCCTATGCTGCCGCAATTGATAAAAAAATTATGATTGATGGATGGTTCGTACCACATCTTCCTGACCTCAACCTGGCCAATTCATATGTGGCCGATTATATGATTCAAAATACCATTTGGGCCACTGAAGAGTTTGGAATTGACGGGTGGAGAGTAGATACCTATAAATACAACGACGAAAATTTTTTGATAAGGATAAACAGTGCTTTAGCTGCTGAATTTCCTTTGCTTACCGGGTTTGGCGAGGTGACCTCAAACTCTGTAACAGCAAGCGCCTACTTTGCAAAAAATAATATTATAACGGCTATCAAACAAAATATATCGGGCGTTACTGATTTTCCGGTATCAGCGGCAATGCTGGCGGCAGTTAATGAACCCTTTGGCTGGACTAACGGAGTGAATAAATTGTACATGACACTTGCACAGGATTTACTGTACAAGGATCCAAAACACAATTGTATTTTTTTAGACAACCATGATATGGATCGTTTTTATTCAGTAGTGGGTGAAGACTATAATAAATTTAAAATGGGTATAACGTTGCTGCTTACATTAAGAGGGATACCGCAACTATATTATGGAACTGAAATTTTAATGAAAAATTTTAAGAATCCTTCAGATGGAATGGTACGATTGGATTTCCCCGGTGGTTGGGAAAGTGATCGTACAAATAAATTTACAATTCAGGCACGCTCAGACAAGGAAAATTATGCGTTCAATTATATAAAAAAACTTGCGGATTTTAGAAAAAATTCATCCGCCCTTACCACCGGTAAAACCATGCAATACATTCCTAAGGATGGCTTGTATGTATATTTCAGATATGATGATAAAGAAACGATAATGGTTATTTTTAATTCTAACGATAAAAGCATTGATATTAAAACAGACGGCTTTAAAGAGCGGACAATCGGTTTTAGCAAAATGAGAAACATAATTACCGAAAGTATAACTGATATAAAAAACTTTTCCCTTGAAGCAAAAACAAGCGGGGTATATGAATTAATGAAATGATTTTATTCAGCAAAGTCTGCATGTAGGAATTGTAAATTCCATGATTGTTGCTTAGCACCTTCTTTATAATGTATCAAACAAAAACTTTACCCAAACGTTATGTTTAAATAATTATATTGCCTTGCTCTTTACTAACGGAAGATTGCTGTAAAATTATAATATTCAATACATGCATTTAACAGGCGGTTATCCTTTTTGGCTTATCAATGATGGCCTATTGTATTATTATCCCAAACTATTAAAAGATACTGAGGTAAATACCGTAATTATTGGTGGCGGTATTTCCGGCGCTCTCACAGCTTATTATCTTACTAATGCCGGTATTGATTGCATGTTAGTTGACGGAAGATCTATTGGGTTAGGCAGCACTTGCGCAAGTACTTCACTTTTGCAGTATGAACTTGATACACCTCTGCATATACTTAAGGAAAAAATTGGGAACCAGGCCGCAACACGTGCATACCAGCTTTGTGGTAATGCAATTGATAAGCTGGTTAAAATAATGAACGATGTAAAATTTCCGGATTATGAAAAAACAGGAAGCCTGTTTTTTTCTGCACATAATAATGAGCAGGCATTTATGCAAAAAGAATTTGATGCAAGAAAAAAGGCAGGGTTCAATGTTACATTATTAGGTAAGGATGATCTTAAAAAAGAATATGGCTTAAAAGCTTCCTCCGCAATTCTTTCAGAGGAAGGATGCACCGCAAATGCGTACACCCTAACGCATGCATTGCTTCAACATTCTATAAAAAGAGGGTTACTTGTTTTTGACAGAACATTCATAAAAAAGATCCATTACAATAAAAGCACGGAGTTGCAAACAGCAGAAAACTATACCATACGGGCAAAACGTATCATTAACTCAACAGGATATGAGGTAATAAAATTTATACCCAAAGGCATGGTTGATTTTTATTGTACCTATGCTGCTGTTTCAGAGCAGGCAGAAGGAGAAAACCAACCCTGGAAAGGCAATGTGATGATGTGGAATACGGATGATCCTTATTTATATATTCGACATACCCGTAACAACCGTATAATTATAGGCGGCAGAGATGAGCGTTTCAGCAATGCAGTAACACGTGAAGCAATACTTGAGAAAAAAAGCCGGCAGCTACAAAAAGATTTTAATAAAGCAATGCCTGATATTGTTTTTAAAAAAGAATTTACATGGAGCGGAACGTTTGGCAAAACCAAAGATTCGCTGCCCTACATAGGCGCTTATAAAAAAACTCCCAATACATTTTATGCCTTAGGATTTGGCGGCAATGGAATTACCTTTAGTTTAATTGCTGCTGAAATTTTGCGTGATGCTCTTTGCGGAAAAAATAATCCTGACAGTGAGCTTTTTTCTTTTAACAGGTAATAAGACAGCAGCAGTAATGTTGTGATACTGATCTTTTTATTAAGCAGGCATAGCCAGGGTAACTACATTCAAATGGATAAAAAGAGAATAGTTGAACTCATTTTGAAAAGAAAATTAAAATGTATTATAAAAAATTATTCTCTTTAATTACAGGATGCCTGGTTTTGGGTTTTGCTTGTTCAAAAAAAATAATTCCAATAAGGGGAAATTCAAATAAAGATTTACCGACAGCCTCAAATAACATGGATTTCTGGTTGACAAAAAGTGACAAATCTGTGTTATTGCAAAAGCAAACAATCAAACTTTATTTTGGCGAAGCCCGTAACATACATCCTTTTATTGATGCAGATACCACGCAGCTATTTCAAACCATTGATGGCTTCGGCTTTACGCTAACCGGGGGAAGCGCCTATCTTATAAACCAGTTGAATAAAACCAGTAAAGCCGATTTATTAAAAGAACTTTTTAGCAATGATGAGAATTCAATCAGCATAAGTTATTTGCGTATAAGCATTGGCGCTTCTGATCTTGATGCTGCTGTATTTAGTTATGATGATATGCCTTTAGGTAAAACTGATAACAATCTTAATAACTTCAATCTTGCTGCTGACAAAGCCGATCTTATACCACTTTTAAAAGAGATATTGCTGATAAATCCTGCGATCAAAATTTTAGGAAGCCCCTGGAGCCCGCCTGTGTGGATGAAAGATAATGGCAGTTCCATAGGAGGAAGTTTACAACTGCAATATTATGAAGTGTATGCCCGGTACTTTGTAAAATACATCCAACAAATGAAAGCGGAAGGAATTACTGTAGACGCAATAACCCCACAAAATGAACCATTGAATCCCGACAATAATCCAAGCCTGGTGATGACAGCGACCCAACAGGCGGACTTTATCAAAAATCATCTGGGACCCACATTCAAAGCAGCAGGCATTGCAACAAAGATTATAACCTACGACCATAATTGTGATCATCCTGACTATCCACTTACTATTCTAAATGACGCTGCCGCCAAAGGGTTTGTAAATGGCTCAGCCTTTCATTTATATAACGGCGATATCAGTGCACTATCCCAGGTACATAACGCCTACCCCGATAAGCATATATATTTTACAGAACAATGGACGGGGTCTAAAAGCAGTTTTGAAGGAGATTTAAAATGGCATGTAAGAAATGTTATTATCGGTACAATGCGAAATTGGAGTCGTACGGCTTTGGAGTGGAATTTGGCAAATGACCCAACATATAATCCGCATACGCCCGGTGGGTGCACCGAATGTAAAGGAGCCTTAACTATGGGACCAGCAATAACGCGAAATGTGGGATACTATATTATTGCACATGCCTCAAAATTTGTTCCCGCCGGATCAGTACGAATTGGCAGTAATATTAGCGGCAATTTATACAATGTAGCTTTTAAAATACCTGCAGGTAAAAAAGTTTTAATCGTGGAAAATGATGGAACCCATGCTTCAGCATTTAATATCCGATTCTATAATAAATGGGTAACTACTACCCTGCCAGGCAATGGTGTTGGAACATATATATGGTAAGAATAAAAAAGATATCGGGTTACTTTTACAAAATTGTTTTCATAGAATAACACTATGCCATAAAGCAATAATAAACTAAGTAGTTTGGAAAAGAAAATCTTTCACGCTTTGATGCAGTTGTTTGCTTAGCGGGACAAGCGGCATGCGCAATACATTTTGTATTAACCCTAATTCGGCCAAAAAAGCTTTAACTCCCGCAGGATTATTTTCTGCAAATAAAAGATCTACACCTTCAAGGCATTTATAATGTAGTAGCTGCGCATTTTTAAAATCACATTTTAACGCAAGTCTTATCATTTCAGAAAAATCTTTAGGAAAACAATTTCCAGCTACAGTGATAACACCGCTCATTCCACAGGCAATTAGTGGCAATGCAAGATGGTCATCGCCGCTGACAATCAAAAAATTCTCAGGCCGGTCTTTTAAAATATGCATGCATTGAATCATGTTGCCACTGGCTTCTTTTATACCGGCAATATTTTCAACACCAGCCAAACGAAGCGTAGTGGAAGCCGTAATGTTGCTGCTGGTTCTTCCAGGCACATTATATAAAATTACCGGCTTGGGAGATGCCTTTGCAAGCGCTTTATAGTGCTCATAAATTCCATCCTGCGATGGTTTACTGTAAGCAGGGCTGGAGCTCAAAACTGCAACCGCTTTAT
>JBDSFG010000304.1:0-9823 GCA_039919615.1 Ginsengibacter sp.
ACTCTGGCGGAGTGACGGCACGCTCAATGGCACTGAGTTGATAAAGAATATTTACAGTGGCAGTACAGGCAGCAATCCCAGTAACTTCTATTCCCTTGGCGACACATTATTGTTCAGGGCTTCCAACAGTGCGGCGGGTATCGAGCTTTGGAAAACCGATGGCACAAATGCCGGAACCGTTTTAGTGAAGGATATTAACCCGGGTTCTTTGGGCAGCAATCCAATGGATTTTGCAACATTTGGCGATACAGCATATTTCCAGGCAAATGGGGGCAGCGCCATCAACTACGAGATATTTAAAACTGACGGAACAACCGAAGGCACCGCCCTGGCAGCGGAACTGGTGCCCGGTGCCGGCGGTTCATTCCCTGAACAACTCGTAGTGGTTGGCAATAAGCTGGTTTTTGTTGCTAATACGCTTGCCACTGGTAATGAAATTTTTGTGATGCCCTTGAGCAGTTCGGTATTGCCTATAGCCCTATCTCAATTTAAGGTAAACTGTGATAAAAAAGGAAGCCGTTTAGCATGGCAAACTTCAATAGAGACTGGAAGCGACCATTTTGAAATTGAGAAGAGTGATAACAGCACAAATTGGACAAATATAGGTTACATTAAATCTTCCAATGAAAGTGCAACACTAATAAACTATGAATTTGTGGATGCTACCGGAGGCAGAGCTTTTTATCGTCTTAAAATTTTCGACCAGGATGGCAGCTTTACTTATTCTTCGATAGTAAGTATTAATTGTTCAGTAAAACAACCGAATTTATATGTTTATCCAGTTCCTGCAAAAGGCACGCTCACCATTATACTTCCATCTGATAAAAATGGCTCAGTAACTCTTCAGGTAATGGATTTAGCCGGCAGGAAATATCTACAGGAAAGAGTTTCCATACAAAAGGGGAGCAATAACATTAAGCTAAATATTGGCCGGTTGGTTTCTGCAGAATATTACCTTAAAATTATTGAAGCAAGGAATGTAAGAACACTGAAGATTATGATAGCGAATTAACAATGCAGGAATGTTATAAGTTTATTCATAAAAATTAAACGCAATAACAGCGACAACCCATAACTAATTCCCAGCAATGTCTCCGAAGGGACGTTGCGCTGCCTCTGCAAAGGAACAGCTATCCATATGTGACATCAATCATCTTCTACATCTGTAATACCATTATAAATATTATTTAGTCCAATTTAAGCCAGCAAAGATATACGCAATCTTCGCCTCTTAAATAATATCCGGCAGAACTGTGCAAATAATCTATAGGGCAATTACATAAATCCCATTTACCACTACATGGATTATCATGCATGTAATTTAATTTTTGTTTAATGAAAACCTTACTGTTACAAACCTTCCAGTCACCCCTACCAGCACCTTGAGATATTGCTTATCCGTGTCAACTTGAAAAAATGTTTCTATAAACTTTCCATGAAGGTCAAAGGCTGTATCTGTAAGTAAGAAGTAACCGATGAAAGCGATTTCAAATTATCTCGTTTCCCGCCTTTTGTTTATGTGTTTTATTAAAGCAACAGTTCCCCATATTATTCCAGCTAAACCCAAAAAAAACACAACTGCTGCGGCTGTCTCTGATCCACTGCATGAAAGGCTGCATGCAAGAGAAGCTAGCAAGGCAAATAAACCTAAGGCCGCAATAATAGTAAGTATAATGAGGACTGCGTTATTGGTGCTTTCCTTATCATGAGTAACTTTTGCAATTGCATAAATTTTTAATTGCTTAAGGAATTCTTTTTTCAGCACTTTTTTTTCAACACGGGTTAAAGAACTCTTATCTCTGTGACTTAAAGAGGCAAGTATATCCTCAGCCTTAGGCCTGGCCGGCTTTATAGCACTGGCGAGGCTGCTTAATACCATAGATGGTTTTGCTGTGGCTTGGTTATTTACAATTGTAGTAATGATAATGAATGAACAAGCTGCTAAGATAACATCACAGCATTTTTGCCTCACATAAAACTGGTGTTTTGAAAGTGGATAAAATTTTTTTGAAGGATATAAAATTGCCGCACCTATGCTAATGATTGCCGCGGCAAATAACCAGGTGGCAGGTATATGAACCTGGCTTTTATAAAATAGGTCGCCTAAATAATAAGCCATGAAGGCAAGTGCAAGTTTAATAGTTACTACCAAAAATCTTGCAATACTTTTATGTTGTTTTGCCCATAAGGAAATTTTCTTCATGATGATTTTTATACAAGATAATATTTAACCATAACTAATCCACTACCCCGGGTTCGTGTCGGCACGAGCCCAGCATAAACACTGCTATCCAGAACAAACTAAATCACCTTAAAGGCTAAGGAAAAAAGAATTTCCAGTTGCCCCATACGGGCGCAGATTCTGTGTTAATAAAAAATAAAATTTTTATATATCTCTCCTGCCATCGGTGTTCCCTTTTCTTTAATTCAAGCCTCATACTCACCTTCAAGAGCCGCCGTCTGGTCTCTGACCAACGGCCAAACAGCACAAGGTAAATGCCTGTTAAGTTATATAAATTAGAGCAATGAAAACCGAATATTCTTTTCATGCAGCACAATTTTTCACAACAACAATTTATGAATGCCCGCCCGGCAGACCGTTCGGACGGGGCAACCAGTTTTAGCAGGATGAATATAAGGAGATAATTATAGAAAGCCTCCAGTTTTGGTTAGCAGTAAAAGAATAGAATTAAATGCTTTTGTAATAATGAGCAATCATATTCATTTGATATGGCAAGCTGTAAATACTTTTACACCGTCGGCAATTCAGGCATCATTCATGAAATATACAGCACAACAAATAAAGCGATCAATAATAAAAAATAACCCAGATGTGCTTGCCGGTTTCAAAGTAAATAAGTATGACCGTGAATACCAAATATGGAAAAGAGCCGTTAAGCATTGAACTCATTTCAGAATCTATGTTTATACAAAAGCTGGAATATATTCATTACAATCCGGTAAGTGCAGGCTTGTGTAAAGTGCCTGAAGAATATTATTATTCATCAGCAAAATTCTATTTTGATGGTACAGATAATTTTAGAATGCTAACGCACTATTTTCTGGAAATTAGATTTGGCAGCTAAACATTGGCCGTTGGTTAGAGACCAGACGGCGGCTCTCACAATAGATGGTGTGGGATCACCAATATTTAAAGAACACCTACAGAGGCCCAACGGAGGAAAATCATACTTAAGAGCATAGTCGGCGCCGCAATTTAGGTCTGCAAAATTCTTATGAAAAATGATTGCGGGATCTACCTGGCATCCATGAGACCTAAAGACGTCTTTGCCAATGTTCTTTCGCCACTTCTCCCTGGCACCTAACACTTCTTCCAAAGCCTTTTATTCACCACTCTTTCTATTACCTCATCGCGGTAATTGCGACTGATGGGAATACGAAATGACTGGATGATGATCTCATTGTTTTCAATGGAGTCAATTTTTGGAACTGAGACAAGATAGGACTTGTGCACCCGCATAAAAGATTGTCTATCCAGGTTCTCCTCTATATTTTTCAGGTACAGTAAAGTAATGTACTTGCCTTTGTGCGTATAAATCGTCACGTAGTTCTGCATAGCTTCTACGTAAAGGATATCATTGAAATATATCTTCTCATATTTATAATCGCACTTGATAAAAAAATAATCTGCAGATGGATTTGCATTTGCAGGGTCGGCAGGAGTTGATTTGCTCAGTAACTGGTGATAGTCTTTTGCCTTACTTACGGCTTTGAAAAAACGATTAAATGTAATCGGCTTTACAAGGTAATCGAGTACATCCAGTTGGAAACCATCCAGCGCATAACTTGGATACGCAGTGGTGATAATGATCATGGGTAGCTTCTGGCTCATCTTCAAAAATTCAATGCCATTCATAACAGGCATTTGAATGTCCAGGAATACAAGGTCTACTTCCTGCCCGTGCAATAAACGGGTAAGGTCCATTGGATTGCTACCGCTGCCGACCAACTGCAAAAAGTCGACCTCCCTGGCGTAATTGGCAATACATTCCCTTGCCAGAGGCTCATCATCAATAGCTAAACAACGTATGGTCATAATTAAAAAAATTATTTGTATACACTTGTACCTGTACTCATTTTTCGGGGAAGCGCAAGGACTTCCCTTTGCTTATGCTCGTCGAGCTGCAAGCGAAGGGACACCCGGAACTCATCTTCCTGCTGATCTATCATTAACTCATGTTTATCGGGGTAAAGAAGCTCCAATCTTCGCTGTACATTCTTTAACCCGATACCGCTATAGTGGAGAACATCCGAAGACGCAGTTTCCCTAACTGAGATGCTGTTGATGATATCAAAATACAGTACATCATTTTTAGTATGAAGATGTATTTTGATAAAGTTCTGTTGCTGCCGGCTGCGGGACACATGCTTAAAAGAATTTTCAACAAAGGGCATTAGTATAAATGGAGCGATAGATAGATTGCCCGCAAGCGATGGTTCGATCTGCTCGTTCAACGTTAGGTACTGCTCCTGCCGCAACTTCTCTAATTCAATAAAATTCTCGAGGTAGCCAAGTTCCTGGCTTAGTGGAATATGGTGCTCATTGCATTCATACAATTGGTATCGAAGCAGGTCTGAGAACTTGGCAAGTGATGCAGAAGCCATCTCCGGATCTTTATGGATCAGCACGAAAATTGAATTGATGGTATTGAAAAGAAAGTGGGGATTGAATTGTGACTTCAAAAACTTCAGCTCGGTTTCTATTTTTTCCTGTTCCAGTAACCGTTCCCGTTGCTGTGTCTGCATCCATTTTTTTGCCAGCTTCACACTCATGGCCAATGTCATGCTCGCTGCTGAAGAAGAAAGGGTATTATATTTAAAGAAGTGCCAGTAGCTGCCCGGATCAACGTCAAACATTTCTTTAACTGACTTTCCGGCTAACGAGGCAGCAGTATAATATCCGGGAACGATCAATGCCGCGGCACAGATGACAGTAAGAACAACCAGCAAAACGTATTGAACATAACGGCCCCGTTCCAGAAATTTAGGGATAAGAAAATAGAGGTTGAAATACACACCGGCTGCCTGGAAAACAAAATAAAAGAGAAACTTCACGGAGTAAGGTCGCATAAGCATATTGCTGGCAACATCCCATGCACTGTCCGCACTGAAAATGCTCCACCACATCCAATGGTACATGAACCAAAAAGGCAGGTGATAAAGTTTAGACTTAAAAAACCAATTGTTTGTTACACGATGCATGGCCATAATGCGCTCAATTTCTGATCGGCTGACTTATAAAATAGTTTTATACCACTTTTAAAAGTACTCAGAATTGCACAATCAAATCTATAAAAATACAAGAGGTACTTATTAATTGATGAAAGGTGTCTGCTGATAGCTAACAGGTGTTTTCTCGTTAATATTTATCTAACCAGGCTCTTTTCTATCGTGAGATGTATCTCGTCAATTTTTTCACGCAGCTTGGCATATAAACTTTCACGCCCTTCTTCGCCCTGCTTTCTTTGTTCCTTTCATCAAACCAGGGTTCCTCAAAGGGACTTATAAAATCACACTAGCATGAAAACTTTATTATTCTCTGTATTACTAACCATTCTTTTGCAAGATGAGGTTGCCGGGCAATTATCAGGCAGGCTTACAAACGAAGCTGGTCAACCTATTGCGGCTGCGAACATAATGCTGCTACGAAGCATTGATACTTCTTTAGTGAACGCAGTTATATCCGACTCAAGTGGTGCTTACCATATAGAGCAAAATGAGATTGGTAAATATTTTTTGCAGATCAGTAGTGTAGGATATTCGACCTGGAGTTCCGGTGAACTGGAGTTTAGTTCCTCGCAGGTAAAAGTGGATCTTGGAACACAGGCACTGAAGACAAATTCTAAAGCGCTTGGAGAAGTAGTTGTCCGCTCATCCAGGCCGCTACTCCAACAAAATGCATATGGCACCACAGTTAATGTAGAAAGCAGTCTGCTTACAAAAGGAAGTTCCGTTTTACAAGTCCTGGAGCGATCACCGGGAGTAATTATAGATCACAGGAACAATGACATCAGCTTAAATGGAAAAAGTGGAGTAACGGTTATGCTTAACGGCAAAGTAATGCGTATGTCAATGGCCCAGGTACTTCAATTGCTGAATGGAATGAGTGCGGATGATATCGCAACAATAGAGTTACTGACAACACCGCCCTCCGGCTACGACGCAGAAGGAAGTGCTGGATTGATCAATATTGTCGTAAAGAAAAACAGGAGAAGGGGAACCAATGGATCGTTATCGCTGACCGGCGGCTATGGCGTTGGAGAAAAAGGAACAGGGAACATTAACCTTTCACACAACACCAAAAAGATACAGTTAAATGTCGCCTATGCATTCTCACATAACCGCGGCTACAGCGACATGTACATTACCAGTTCTCAGAATATGCCTTCTCTTGGCGGACCATTATTCGTTCAAGTCTGGAATACAACCAACACCATACAACGCAACCACGATGCAAGGATGGGTATGGATGTCAACCTTGATTCAACAACCGTTGCAGGCGGCAACATTTCCTGGAATAGCAGTACGGCTTCGTCTACAACACTGAGCCGTCTGGATTATAAAGTTTTACCAGACTCGTTATTGTTATTTAACGGCACGATCAAAGGAGTTAATCACTGGAGAAATCTTGTAAGCTCCTTCTTTATCGAAAAGCAATTAAGTAAGAATGACAGGATCAATGCTAACGTTGATTACATCTATTTTACAAACAACAATCCCAGCGCTATTAATAGTTCCTTCTTTAATAAGAACGGAGAGATGGCCGGAACAAATAATGACACACTGTACTCACCACTTCAAAACGGCTTTGCCAACACAGCCATACGGGTTACCGTAGGCAAGATTGATTATTTGAAACAGTTGAATAATAAAGTAAAGCTCGAGTCAGGAATAAAAGGTACTTACACAAATGTGGCCAGTACGTCGGGTATCCAAAGCCTGGTAAATAATGTTTGGCAAAATAGAAGCGAATCATTCAATGGATTAAGAATGAATGAGTGGATCGGGGCCATCTATGCCTCGCTAAATGCAACGCTGAGTCCATCATTGAATTTTGTTGCAGGTGCCCGATATGAATATGCACATACTCATCTTGATAATGCAAAAACAAAAGAAACAACAGTTGATCGCAGTAAGGGCGTTTTGTTTCCAAACATATTTTTTACAAAGAAATTAAATGATCAATCAGATCTGCAATTATCCTTTACGAGCAGGATCAGCAGACCATCCTACAACGACCTTGCGTCTTATGTATCGTATGCAGATCCTTCGGCTGTACTTACGGGAAACCCATATCTTAAACCAACAATCACAAACAATATTAAACTCGGATATAATTACAAAGGCTATTCTGTCTCCCTTCTGCTTACCCGCGACAACAATCCAATTTCAAGGTATCAATTAACAGAAAGTAAGGGTAGAGACCTGTTATTAGTTTCTCCACAAAATCTGGCATGGCATAAAACCGCAAACTTGCAGGTTAACATACCAGTAAGAGTTAATAACTGGTGGAACATGAGCTTTGGATTCACTGGAGGCTGGCGGCATTATAAGGTGGTACATACGCCTCAACCGGCCGAAAAATCATATATGGGTTACTCTGCAAATTTCAGCCAGGCATTTAAACTTCCCCAGGGCTTTTCCTTTGAACTGTCAGGATGGTACAACTCTACCTGGTACTATTCGGCAAGTAAAGGAGATGGCTTTGGCGCTCTGAACTCAGGTATCAAAAAAGAATTAAAAAATAACAAGGGTAGTTTCCAATTATCCGTATCGGACCTTTTGGGCAGCATCAGTTTCAATAGCTACTATGGTGCTGTTACAAGGGAAGCTTTCGACATTAAAAATCATGTAAAATTCAATACCGAATCCGCTAAGTTTCCCATTATAAGGCTTGCTTACTCAAAATCTTTCGGTTCAGCAACAGCGAAAAAAACCGGCAAGGTAACTGGCAGTGCTGAAGAAGAAAGTGAGAGGATAAGGAAAGACTAACAACCCGAAGCAAATCCTCAAGTTGCAAAAAAATAAAAAGTGAGTATTGCCCCCGATGAACGTTGATATTAACCGACAAACATTATCTTAACCAATTAAAATTAAATGCCTTTTAATTTATATAGATTAGCGCAATGAAAACCGAATATTCTTTTCATGCAGCACAATTTTTCACAGCAACAATTTATGAATGGCAACCAGTTTTAGCAGAGGATGAATATAAGGAGATAATTATAGAAAGCCTCGAATTTTTAGTTAGCAATAAAAGAATAGAATTAAATGCTTTTGTAATAATGAGCAATCATATTCATTTGTTATGGCAGGCTGTAAATACTTTTACACCGTCGGCAATTCAGGGATCATTCATGAAATATACAGCGCAACTATTCAGGAAATTAGATTTAGCGGCTTAAAAATTCGCCGTTGGTCAGAGACCAGACGGCGGCTCACGATAGATAGCCTGGGATCATCAATATTTGAAGAACACCTACAGGCGCACGAAAAACCTTTAGATTTGCTTTCTATTATTTTTATAAAATATTATTTCTATTATCATTTTCTTTTTTTTGCTTCTTTTTTTCTTTGTGATATTGGATTGCTTGCCTAAAAGTATAGGGTAGGAAACATTTATTAAAGACAACGTTTATGGTATTTACAAATTTCAGACGAACCTATAAAATTTCTTTGATTTTACTTTTCACAAGCATTGTGTTTTTCTCCTGCAGTAAGCAAAACAGCAGTTCTTCAGAACCCGCAAGTTTCTCCGCAACAATTGATGGAGTATACTGGCAGGCAGATAGCGTTGTTGCTACGAGGGTTTTATTGTCTCTTAATCAGGCTAATTTCAAAATAACCGCAACTGGCAAAGATGGAAAAGCCTTTTATCTTTCTACATACAGTGATACTGTTTCTGTTCTTTCATTCAGGCCACAAGCCATGGTGCTAATATATTTTAATGCTAAAAGAAAAGTAAAACCAAGCAATGAGATCGAGATTAGCTGGGCTACAGCCGAGGAACAAAACACAAATACTTTTGCAATTGAAAGAAGACTTGACGCCACCAACTGGGTTAAGGCAGGCGAAGTAAATGCAGCAGGTAATAGCTCCCAACAAATAGATTATAGCTGGAGTGAAAAACCACCAATAGCCATAGATCATTATTATGGAGAATATTTTTACAGGATCAAGGCAATTGATAAAGACGGTTCGTTTCAATATAGTCATACTATACGGCTGGCTACAGGCTCACCTGCATTATTTGTATTTCCACCAGGTGACTACTCTTATGGATTTGATGGGCAAATAAATATTGTAACTGTTGATAAAGAGATGAAACTAATGAGTGGTGATTTTCATTTTGTGTGTATGGATGATAAAAATCATAAACAACTACCAATAACAAATGGCTCTTTTAAAAACGTTCCTTATAAATAACCATTAACTTACTTTACTAAGGCATCTAATTTACTATGTAGTTAATTGGGCCAACAACAGAAGCCAAACCACAACTAAGCCTGCATTTCAAAATTTTGTTTAACTTGAATTTTTGCATTTTTCATGCATGCCTTTAACTTTGAGCATCTACTCAATTTAATTCCCATGAGCATTTCCGGCACTGGACTTGCCCTCAACAAAGCTTATTTTATTTAGCGATGAAATACCAGGTTTACGTTATTGAACTATCTAAAAAAGTATTTACTGAGGATACTAAGTTCCGGATTGCTAATCCACAATTCAATGGTGTACTCCAATGCCTTTATGTAGGCATGACAAGTAAAACACCTGCTGAACGTTTAAAACAACATAAGAC
>JBDSFG010000395.1:0-12276 GCA_039919615.1 Ginsengibacter sp.
GTAAAATTTCCATCGTAGCCTGTTCCGATATAACCCTTGCCTCCAACGCTAAAGGCTGTCGCACCTGCCCGTGCGCTACCGCCAAAATTGGCTTTTTGTATCCAGCTATCCGCGACCGGATCATATTCCCAAAAATCATTATAGAAAACTGAGCCGCCTCTTATGACTTCACCAATTCCAATATAACCTTTGTTACCTATGCTGAAGCTATTTGCATTTGCTCGGGAACCGCCTCCAAAGTTGGCTTTCTGTGTCCAAATATTGGCAATAGGGTCATATTCCCAAAAATCATTTTTTAAACTTCCGTCGTATCCTGTTCCTACATAACCCTTGTTTCCAATACTAAACCCAGTGGAGGCGTATCGGGCACTCCCGGCAAAGTTGGCTTTTTGAGTCCAGACATTAGTGTTAGGATCATACTCCCAAAAATCATTTAGCATAGACACATCCGTGCCAAGCCCCATATATCCTTTGCTACCTATACTAAATCCTGTGAGCGATGCCTCTCTGATTCTTCCTATATTCGCTTTCTGTGTCCAAGTATTAGCGATCGGATCATATTCCCAGAGATCACTTTGACGACCTGGAGCCCAACCGGTTGCTATATATCCTTTATTGCCAATACTGAAAGCGGTGGAATTGTATCGGGCACCACCTCCAAAGTTGGCTTTTTGAGTCCAGACATTAGTACTTGGATCATATTCCCAAAAATCACTCATTAAATTAGAACTGGCAAAGGTGCTTCCAGTACCAGTACCAATATACCCCTTGCTTCCAATACTAAAACCGGTAGCTCCGGATCTGGCATTACCAGAAAAGTTAGCTTTCTGCGTCCAGGTATTTTGAGCATAATCAGAATTAATCCAAAACAGTATAACGCCGGTTAGTAACAATATCTTTTTCATATTTTCTATCATTAATTAGATTATTATACCACTTTTAGTTTTTTCATTTCTTCAATAGTTACAGTGGGTGGCATTTCACCTTTTTTTATTTTACCAATTACCAATTGCCCAACCTTTACAGCATCAGCTTTGCTTTTAAATCCTTCATTGCCGGGTACACCTGGTATAGAGGGTTGATGAATCATCATGCGGTCGTCTGCATAAATATCGTAGCCAAATGTTTTATTAGGCGCATCAATTATTTTGTAAGTGAATTTTGAATTGGCAAACTGATTTGAGCCTTGTAATGTGCTGCTATTAGCTGTTTGCCGTTGTCGTGGCAGTTGTTTATCAATCTGCGCTGACAGTTGAATTGAAAGGAACATTGTAAAAACCAAGCACTGAGATAGAAGAAGGACAGCGTGTTTTAGTAAAGTTTTTGTTTTCAATTTTGGAGGTTATAATAAATTAAATAAACAAAACCTACACTACGTGTGCAACAACTTTGTAGATGCATTAAGGTTAGCAGAAAATTTTTTATGACAGAAGGACATTGCAAAATAGATGTGTCAGACACACTTAACCTGACATGTATATAGCTCCGGACACTTCGCTAATAAACTATCCAGGTGTGTTCCGGGTCATGGGTAGGATGTACTATAGACGCATTTCACGATCTGCGTTTTTATTTAATCAGGGCTTTCAGGGGATGGTTCCGTGCTAAGGTGATTTAAAGAAAATGATGGGCCAGGCAGTGCAATCAGTAAATTGGTATTAAGATTATTTCCAAATTTGATAGACATAAAGGTTATAAAATAATTTCGAAATTTGCAAATTTATTTTGTGCTTTAATTTACTATATAAGAATACCAAACAACCGGAGGTTAGTAATTGGAATTAACCAATTACCGAATAACTGTCTTCAATATCATTTCTTAGTATCTATTAATTTCCATCAATCAAAGTAAAATATTAATAAGACTTTAAAGAAGCATCTACTTTCACTTTAATTATTAATTATTTTTAACGAGGTAAAAAATTAAGTCAAGTGAAGTATTTATTTATTGAGATTGTGATATTTGTATACTGGAATTTATTAGTTTTATGAAACAGTTACCAATAGGTTACACCAATCACATAAGTTTATAATTAATTGGTAAACAACTATTTTACGACTTTTCAAATCATCTTGCCGCCCCGACCAGGATTATTTAATTCAAAAAAAAAGAAGCTCATAAACTCAGGTTAGGAGCTTCTTTTTTTTGTTTAGAAAGGAAGTTCCTCATCATATAAGAACCTTCCACTTTGCAGCGTATTAAAATATCGTCAAAATAAGATCAGCTATTAAATGTGTCTTAATTTAGATATGTGATATTAAATAAAACACCAGGGTTTTTTATTATTCAGCGATGGCTTTCCGAAAAAGGTAATAAGCCTTTTATTTTCCAGCAAGAAACATGGCAGCATATTATTAATGGCAGATCAGGTTTGGTAAATGCACCAACCGGATGCGGTAAAACTTTTTCGGTTTTTCTCGGAGCCGTTATTGATTTTATAAATCAATATCCAAAAGATTATAAAACAAAGAACAAAAATGGTCTCCAGCTTTTATGGATAACTCCATTGCGTGCCTTAGGTAAAGATATTCATCGGGCCATGGAAGAAGTAATTGAAGAACTTGGCATGAGTTGGAAAATCGGTATAAGAAACGGTGATACCAGCCTAAGTGAAAGAGAAAAACAAAAAAGACAAACTCCCGAAATCCTCCTCATCACTCCGGAAAGCCTGCATTTATTGTTAGCACAAAAACATTACCCTGAAATTTTTAAATCATTAAAAATTATTGCCGTAGACGAATGGCATGAGTTACTTGGAAGCAAACGGGGTGTACAGGTAGAATTAGCTATTTCAAGGTTAGTAGGGTTAAAATTAAGCCTCAGTCAACAGTCAAAAATAATCGTTTGGGGAATTTCTGCAACCATTGGAAACTTAGAACAGGCAAAGGAAGTTTTGCTTTCCCCCCTCTTTCAGGTAGAGGATCCGGAGGTGAGGACACCCGGAATAATCGTCTCAGCCAATGCAAAAAAGAAAATTGAAATAGAATCTATATTACCGGATGAAATTGAAAAATATCCCTGGGCTGGTCATTTAGGAATAAAATTGGTTGATAAAGTAATCCCAATAATTCTGCAAAATAAGACCACGCTGATTTTTATAAATACAAGAGGCATGAGTGAAATGTGGTACCAGGCATTGTTGAATGCAGCTCCTGAGTTGGCTGGTGCTATTGCTTTACACCACGGAAGTATTGAGCAGGAACTTAGGTTGTGGGTGGAGGAGGCGCTGCACACTACTAAATTAAAAGTAGTGGTTTGCACTGCAAGTCTTGATCTGGGTGTTGATTTTCGGCCCGTTGAAACGGTGATACAGGTTGGTTCACCAAAGGGCGTTGCAAGATTTTTACAAAGAGCAGGACGCAGCGGCCATCATCCGGATGCAGTAAGTAAAATATATTTTTTACCAACTCATTCTTTAGAACTTGTAGAAGCAGCCGCTTTAAAAGAAGCAACAAAGCAAAACTTTATTGAAAGCAGGGAACCCAGGTTATTGTGTTTTGATGTGCTTATACAATACCTCAGTACGCTCGCTATTTCTAACGGATTTTTACCTGGGGATGTTTTAAAAGAGATAAGATCAACGTGGTGTTATAAAGATATTACAAACGAAGAGTGGGATCAGACTTTACATTTTGTTACTGCCGGCGGAGTTGCTCTGCAACAATATGATGACTTTAGAAAGATTGAGATAATTGATGGTGTTTATAAGATCAATAACCGCAGGATAGCTATGCGGCATCGAATGCATATAGGAACCATTGTTAGTGACCCAATGATGAAAGTAAAATTTATCAGCGGAGGTTATGTTGGTGTTATTGAAGAATGGTTTATATCCCGGTTGGCGCCCGGTGATGTTTTTACCCTTGCAGGACGAACTTTAGAGTTTGTGATGATAAAAGATATGACTGTGCTGGCAAGAAAATCCAATGCAAAGAAGTCAATGATTCCCAGTTGGCAGGGAGGTAGAATGCCACTGTCTGCTAACCTGGGCTTTATGCTTAGAAAAAAATTTGAAGAAGCAGGGGAACTGAAAACTGAAAAATTAAAAATTAAAAAAGATATTGAGCTCATTGTTTTAGAGCCTCTGTTTCAGCTCCAGCAATATCTTTCACATGTTCCTAACGAGAATGAATTGTTAATTGAACAAATAGAAACTAAAGATGGCTACCATTTGTTTGTATTTCCTTTTGAAGGACGATTAGTACATGAAGCAATGGCTGCTGTATTAGCTTACCGCATCAGTAAAATAATCCCGATAACGTTTTCATTTGCTATGAACGATTATGGCTTTGAATTATTAAGTGACCAGCCCATACCTGTAGACGATTCCAATGTTTACGAATTATTTTCTCCTGAAAATTTATTAAATGATATACAAAGAAGTGTGAACAGCGCTGAAATGGCCAGGAGAAAATTCAGAGATATTGCCGTTATTGGCGGACTTATTTTCCAGGGTTATCCGGGGGAACAAAAAAAGGCCAGGCACCTGCAGGCCTCGGCCTCGCTGCTTTTTAACGTTTTTGCAGAATATGATCCCAAAAATGTTTTACTAAGGCAAGCTTACAACGAGGTACTGGAACAACAAATGGAAGAAGTGCGTTTAAGGACAATGCTCGACAGGATACAGAAAGGAAATATTATCATTACTTTTCCTAAAAGATTAACGCCATTTTGCTTTCCCATAAAAGTAGATAGTATGAGAGAAGATCTTTCTTCTGAAAAGCTTGAGGACAGGGTGAAAAGAATGCAACTTCAATTGGAAAAAATTGTCTGAGGGGGTCATCGTCTGACAATGGTTAAATAACTAATTTAGTAGTGTGGCGCTTACGGCCACACTACTATGCCAGCTCCTTTTAAATTTATTCTTAATCATCAAACGCTTTGGCTTTCTCATGAACGTTGTATCTTTTGGGAAGATCAAAAAGCATTGATTGTCTCAGATCTTCATTTTGGTAAATCAGGGCATTTTAGAAAAGCTGGTATAGGCGTGCCGCAGAATATTTATAAAGAAGACCTGCAAAGATTGTTTTCTCTTATACAATTTTTTAATCCTGGAAGATTAATAATTGTTGGAGATCTTTTTCATAGTCATGCAAATAAAGAAATTGATCTGTTTGTGAAATGGCGGAATGATGTTCCGAATTTATCTGTTGAACTTATTAAAGGCAACCATGATATTCTTGCAGAAAAGTATTATCAAAACGCAGGTATATCAACTACTACAGGAAGTTTAACTGTTGATCAATTTTGTTTTACACATGATATAGCGCTTGCCTGTGAAAGTGAATCTCAATACATATTCTCAGGTCATATACATCCTGGCATAAGTGTAAGCGGGGTTGGAAAGCAAACTATTTATCTGCCCTGTTTCTATTTTGGAGAAACCTTTGCTGTGTTGCCTGCCTTCAGCAAGTTTACAGGTTTGAGTAAGATAAGAACCGATAATAGTAAGGACAAGTTTTTTGCAATAGTAAAAGATCAGATCATCAGGATTAAATAAAATTTTCGGAAGTTTTTAATCTTCCTTTCTTCGTTGCAATTCTTTTTTAATCAAGGCTAACTCTCTTCCTGTATAATTACTAATAGATGAATTCTCTTCTGCTCTCCGCATTAAGTAAGGGATAACATCTGCAATTGGCCCAAATGGTAAATATTTGCTTACTGAGTAACCAGCTTTTGCAAGATTAAATGTAATGTTATCACTCATTCCATACAGTTGCGAAAAGTGAACATGCGTATGATCGCTAACGCCATGTTGCTTTTGCAATAATTGAGTAGCATATAAATTACTAAGTTCATTATGGGAAGCTACTATTAAAAATATCTTATCAATTTGAGAAATACAAAATTCAACCGCAGCGTTATAATCCTTGTCCGTTGCTCGTTTATCAGGTTGAATGGGAGAGGGGTAGTTCATTTCCTCAGCCCGCTTTCTTTCTTTTTCCATGTATGCACCACGAACCAGTTTCACGGCAAGAATACAATTGTGTGAGCCGGCGTTTTGAAAACTTTTTTTTAGGAACCGGAGCCTGTCGTGCCGATAAAGTTGCACAGTATTATAAACTATTGCTTTCTCTTTATTGAAAAGCTGCATCATTTGCATAGCCAGCGCATCTACGGGATCTTGTATAAAGGTTTCTTCTGCATCTATTAAAACACCTACATTCTTTTTTGCCGCTACATCGCAAATCGCAATAAGCCTGCTGCGTACTTTTTCAAATTCATTTTTTTCGTCATCATTTAAAATACCTGTATCAATTTTCCCTTCAGCGCCGCTATCGCTATTCGCTGCAGCATCCAATTTTTCCAGCAGGCCAAACCTGGCAAAACCGGTAAGCTTAATACTTATAAAAGGAATATTTTTCTGGGATGCTGCATACTCTATCACGTTAATAAACGCTGCAGTTGCATGCTCAAAGCTATCCTCACCCTCTTTTCCTTCCACACCATAATCTAAAATTGCATGCACATTATAGCGGGCTAATTCATCAATGACAGGCTTTGTTTCCTCAAGCGTTTCGCCACCCACAAATTGTTTAAAAATAGTATTCTTAATAAGGCCATTTATAGGAAGGTTTAGTTTTATAGCCAGTGGGGTAATCTTTGTTCCGAGTTTAACCAGCCAGCTTTTAGCCATTGATGAAAAAAGAAAGCGTGCCTTTTTTAAATCTTTATCTGTTTTATATGCAAAGGCAATTTCAGTGTTATCGAAAGATAGATTCATCGGCCTGTTTATAGAAACCGAAATTGAGTAATTGAACACTAATCACCAAATAAATAAACCCCACCTGTGGCCCTGCCTTGGCTTATCTTTGAAGCAAAACTAAATTGATGGAATTTAAAAAACCCAATGACAGCCTGATAATAATGACAGAAATAGTATTGCCTAATGATACCAATACTTTCGGCAATTTAATGGGTGGCCGTTTAATGTACTGGATGGACATTGCCGCAGCGCTATCGGCAGCAAAACATTGTAACTCTCCTGTTGTTACAGCTTCCGTTGATAATATTTCCTTTACCAGCCCAATTAAATTGGGCAATGTTGTACATATTGAAGCTAAACTTACAAGAGCTTTTAACACCAGTATGGAAGTGCATTTGAATATTTGGGGAGAAGATATTATAAAGCAGCATAGATACAAAAGTAACCAGGCTTACTTCACTTTTGTAGCGCTTAATAACAATGGCAAAGCCAAATCTGTAATACAGATGGTACCGGAAACGGAAGATGAGAAAAAGCTATTTGAAGGCGCCCTGCGCAGAAGACAGATAAGGCTTATCCTTGCCGGAAAAATGAAGCCTGAAGACGCAGGTGAATTGAAGGCGCTATTTATAAATTGATAACTGACAATTGATAATGAAGAAACCTTTTAAACAGCTTTTTATTAAGAAGAATAATTCATCTTTAAGTCTCAATTCACCATCTTAGAATTCACCGTTATTGATGGTGACGGTTTCTTCATAAATTTTTTGCTTTGCTCTATTGAGTCCATAACTTTTTCCAAAATACAATCAACACTTTCATCGTCATCAAATTTAAGCGGTTCTTTAAATCGTACACTTAATAAAGATCCTTTCTTTTTTAGCTTTAATCCTGTTTTATTAAAAGCACGCCAAAAGCCACTGATCACAACAGGAACGACCACAGGCTTTGTATGTTTAATAATAAAAGCAGTTCCCTTGCGGCCGGGGGCAAAAGGCTTTGTGGTTCCCTGGGGGAAAGTTATTATCCAGTTATTTTCTAATGCCCTGGCAATATTCCGGGTATCTGCAGGGTTTAGGCCACGCTGCACTTCCGTGCCTTCCTTACGCCAGGTTCGTTTTACGGTTATTGCGCCTGCCCATTTAAAAAGCCTGCTGATCCAGCTTGCTTTCATGGTTTCTTCGGCCGCCACATAATGCACACGGGTAAATGGATTCAGAAGATAATAAGGAATGCCAAGCCTGTTTTGCTTACCCCATTTTACCGCACAAAAAATATGTAAAAATGTAATTACGTCAGCAAAATAAGTTTGATGATTACTTACGAACAATACATTCCGGCGGGGAAGATTTTTTATGTGTTCGGTACCGGAAATTTTTATTTTATTGATTATTGCCAGACCAGGATAGGTAAATACTCCAATAAAAAAATATACAATAGATTTTAAAACATTTGTTCGCTTCAAACTTGTTATCATCTGTAATTATTATATCTGGCAATCTTAAGCGCAATTTAGAGAATCAGTTTAAACTATCAATTATAATCAGGTTTTTTTTTGCGTCACATCTATAAGATGTTCGTTCCCCCCAAAGCCATAAAACTTTAAATAACGGTTCGCCTGGTTCACTTTCTAACCGGATGTGTATAATTAATTTAGCAATGACGCGTTTGTAATTTTATATTTGATACAATCAATCGTACACTTTAAAATGCTATTGTAAATCCTAAACCAAAGTTCAATTGACTGAAACAATCATTAACCTTGAATCCATTAACCCTATCGAATTTTTTGGCGTTAACAATGGTAAATTAGACATCTTAAAAAAGAAATTTCCCCGCCTTAAAATCCTTAGCCGCGGCACACAAATAAAATTGAGCGGCGCCCCCGAGCAAATTGAAGATGCAAAAGATAAAATAAACCTCGCGGTTCAATACCTGGAGCGAAACGGACACATGAGTGAAAATTATCTTGAGCAAATTCTCGGAGGCGACGATGAGAAAGTAATAGATAATTTCAAAGAACGAAATCCCAATGATGTCCTGGTTTTTGGTCCTAACGGCAAAACCGTAAGGGCACGCACTGCCAACCAGAAGGTAATGGTTACTTCTATTGAAAAAAATGATATTGTTTTTGCCATTGGGCCGGCAGGAACGGGAAAAACATATACCGCTGTGGCTCTTGCTGTAAGGGCATTAAAGAACAAACAGGTTAAAAAAATAATACTCACCAGGCCCGCCGTGGAAGCTGGTGAAAATCTTGGCTTTTTACCGGGGGATCTTAAGGAAAAGATCGACCCATATTTAAGACCATTATATGATGCCCTGGATGATATGATACCTGCGGACAAACTTGGCTATTATATGACTACGAGGATAATTGAGATCGCTCCTTTGGCGTACATGCGTGGCCGCACCCTTGACAATGCTTTTATTATTTTAGATGAGGCACAAAATTCAACTGATCTGCAATTGAAAATGTTTCTCACCCGTATTGGAGCCAATGCAAAAGCCATTATAACAGGAGATGTAACTCAAATTGATCTTCCGCCAAAAATTAAAAGCGGGCTTGAAAAATCAGTGAGGATATTGAAAAATATTGAGGGCATAGGGCATGTTGAATTAGACGAGGATGATGTTGTACGTCATAAGTTGGTAAAGGCTATCATCAGGGCTTATGACAAAGAAAAAATTAAAGAACTGGAAGATCATAAATAAACTTTCAGTTGTCACTTTCTAAAAGCATTTCTTTTATTGGAATGCTTTTTTTATTTAGTTATAGAAAGATAATTACCTTAGATTTAAATACCCGGTATGCAAAAACGGATCGTAGTGTGTTTTGTGGCACTGTTATTTTTTGTGTCATGTAATCCAACTGGAAATACTGTAAACCTCACGGATCCTGTGGAAGCAGGGAGAGAATTTATTGATGCTTCTCTCAAAGGCAATTATGCTAAAGCTAAAAAGTACGTTTTAGCTGACAGTATCAACATGGAATATTTTAACCGTTATGAAAGTTTCAATAAAAATTTAAGTTCGAATGAAAAAGATGGCTATAAAAATGCCAATATCATTATTGACTCGATTCAAAACATTTCAGATTCAGTAACAATCATTAATTACTCAAATACCTTTAAAAGATCACCGGGGAAAGTTAAATTGTTGAAAATAGATAAAGAATGGTTGGTAGATTTTAAATTTACTTTTTTGGGTAACTCTGATTATGGGAATAAATAATTTCTTACTGGTAGGTGCTGGTGGCGCAATAGGCTCAATGCTCCGTTATGCCACCTCACTGTTAATCGTAACAAGAATATTTCCTTTAGCAACGTTCACTGTTAATATTGCAGGGAGTTTTCTAATAGGCATTTTGTTAGGTTTAAGTACCAGAAATAATATTACAGATTTAGGCTGGCAGTTTTTGGCGGTCGGTGTTTGTGGCGGATTCACAACCTTTTCTGCTTTTTCACTTGAAGGGTTTAAATTATTACAGCAACAGCGGTATTTTATCTTTTTATTGTACTTTGTTATAAGCATAGTGGCCGGTGTGCTTTCTACCTATGCCGGGTATATTCTTTCTAAATAATGGTAAACTTATTTTTATTATGTACACATTACATCCATGGCATGGCGCAGAAAGTGGAGAGAGAGCTCCCGTAATAGTTAATGCATTAATTGAAATTCCGCAAGGCTCAAAAACAAAATATGAAATAGATAAAAAGACAGGGCTTTTAAAATTAGACAGGGTAATATATTCATCTTTTCATTACCCGGTTAACTACGGTTTTATACCCCAAACATTAGGTAAAGATGGTGATCCTCTTGATATCTTAGTGATATGCTCCGAGGCTATTCAACCTATGTGTTTGGTAGAAGCATTTGTAATTGGCAATATGCAAATGATAGATACTGGCCTGGTGGACGATAAAATTATAGCTGTAGCGGTAAAAGATCCCGGCGTTAATTATATCACTAACTTAAGCGAAGTGCCTCAACATTTTTTTACCGTACTAAAAAATTATTTTGAACAATATAAGGTGCTGGAAAACAAAAAGGTTGAGATAAATGACTTCCAGGATAAGCCGGAAACCTTTGCCGTTATAAATGAAGCGATAGAATATTACAAAGAGACCTTTCCTAAATAGACGATGTTAAACAAATACTTATGTCAGTGCAAACTATATTAATCCTGATTTTGGTAGGTATTGCGGCAGGCATACTGGGTGGTTTAGTAGGCATCGGCGGTGGGATAATCATTGTTCCTTCACTTGTTTATTTCCTTAGTTTCTCTCAAAAATCAGCACAGGGTACATCTCTTGGCCTCCTATTATTGCCTATGGGTATTTTAGGGGTGCTTCAATATTATAAACAGGGACACGTTGATTTTAAAGTGGTCATTATACTGGCTATCGGTTTTTTAGCAGGGAGTTATTTCGGAAGTAAAGTTGCGCTGAACTTACCCCAGGAAACAGTAAAAAAAATATTTGCGATTTTATTGATGATAGTCGCTATAAAAATGCTTTTATTGATAAGCCTCAAAAAGAAGAGAATCCTGATCACAAAGTTGTTAGAGATACGTCAGCTTTACATACTTCACTTTCAAAGCAGCGCAATCCGGAAGATAAAAATCAAACTGACCCCGGGGCTTAATTGGGAAGTTTAATTGCCTTTTATTATTTTGAGTATACTATATCGCAGTTAAAAAATGAGTAATTTCTTTATCGGTCCCCTAATTGTTATTTTGCTTTTTGGAGGTTGCAAAGACAAAGCAGAATCTTCCTTTTTAAATAAAAGGTTTACTGGGAAATCATTAGTTCCACAAAATATAGTATGGAGGCATTTAAGTAGTTCAAACAATGAGCACGAAGATTTGTATTCAGACTACAGGACTATATATTTTAGTGACGATTCAACCGTTTATATGTTTGATTGCTTAAATGACAAACAATTACATTGTATTGATACCAGTATTCTGGATAAAGCAAATAATTTTTACAACGATACAGTGAACTGTAAGTATGAAGACAGTATCCTTTTTGCTGTAGAGAATGTAGAAATGTACAAAGGAAAATATCAAACTAAAGGAAACGATATAGTATGTGAAATGCAAAAATTAATCACATCAGCACCTCCATCTCAGGTTGGGAGTTTAAAGGATTTGCCGATACTTTAATTTTACTTCAACAGCACAATGAAATAGGTTCTTTATATAAAAACATAAAGTATAGCGAAGCTGCAAATTTTAAAGTAGAAAGTTATAGAAGATTACTTGAGTATATAGAACTAAATAAATAACAAAAGTCCCTCTTGGTGCGGGATGCATATGACACGCTACGTGAGTTAGCCCACTGCCCGGTCACCTATCCCCACGCAACCAGTACAAACACTGCTATCGACAGTTAATTAATTCACCTCTCCAATATGTTTTAAGAGTCCAAAGTCAGCAACACCAGTTTCATAAAATTTTGCAGAAGAGTAATAATAGGCTGTAGTTTTCACGCCGCGACTCTTACCAAATATCAACTCACGAAAAATACAAACCCCCGTTTATATCAATATTGCCGCCTGTGAT
>JBDSFG010000020.1:0-9553 GCA_039919615.1 Ginsengibacter sp.
AAAAAAAATAAAAACCAATCAATAACCCGTTGTATTTTTAATCATCAATTAGCTCTTATAATTATTGCCTGCTTCCCAGGTGGGTCAACATCACCGGAATGGTGGGTCAACATCACCGGAATTTACAGTAGCTGCCATATCTATTAAAGCCTTTCAGGAAACTGAGAGGCTTTTTTCGTTTATAATATCTACCTGTCCTTCTTAAAATAACTGGCTTTCATAATCGTGATTTTAATAATGTTCAAACAATTGATCACAAGAGTTGATATCTTATCTCCGACACACAATTGGAAGATCTAAAAGAGTTCAGAGGATTGCCACAATGAAAGGGTGTAGATAATAGTCCTGAATTTATATCACGTGCTCTTGATTCTCTTCAAACATATAAACTGCTGGAAGAATGCAAGGATGATGAATAAAAGTTATTGCAGATCGCAAAGGTCTCTATCAACATTAACTTTCTAATGTAATCTTCCAGTTTTCTGTTTCCTTTTTCCAAAATTCACTTTCAAAAATCTTCTTATAAGGATCTTGAAATTTTTTAGGCTCATAGCTCATGTCAGTTATTCTTGATCGATCAACGAGATAAAGAAAGTATTTATCCCGAAGTTCCCTGGACTTCTCCACTTCATTTCTTGACCAATAAAACGCAATCTCTCCATTATAAGATTTTACTTCAATGAACTTATCGATGACAATTGAATCGCAGTCTATGAAAGACTCAATGTCATATCCAGCATTTACAAAGTCTTCCGAGACTCTTATCACCCGTTCTAAAGTTGGATGTTGTTTTAGTTTGGTATGTTCATATTGCAATACAAATAATTCTGCTTGCCTGCCAACCTGTTCCTTTTCGTAAATGCCTTTTTTAAGATCCTCTAAAGAAATTTTTTTGGAAGTTTTCTTTTTTAAATCAAGCCCTCTTACGAAAGACTCACGAAATCTATTTGTGAATTCCTTTTTAATGAGCAAGTGATTAACCAAGTTTGGCTCCCTTTGAAAAAAACTTATGGAAAGTAAAAGGTTTCTAACTGGAAAAAATTTGTAGGGCAACTTATTTTCTAAAATATAATACTGGCTCTGCTTAGTACTAAATTTTAAATTATTTTCATTAAAAACACTCTCTATTACTTCTAATTTTTTCAAGGAATTAAAAAGTTTTTCATAAAAATGATACTCTTCAAAATAGTTCTCTTTTATAAAAAGAGTGGGGTCAAAAACTTCTTTATTTAATTGAACAGTTTTATTATCGATAATAACAAATGAGAGGAATTCACACAAACTTAAAATACCTGAAAATGAACGAGCAATAGAAAAGATTTGCGAAGAACAATATTTTTGCAAGCTTAATATATCTTGTCTTTCTGACGTTATTAGACCATCAAAAAGGAAAAAGGCTAACTCCTCTTTATTTCCGAGTTTGTCAAACTTTAGCAGTTCTTCTAACATAATCTCGGATAATAGCTTTTAAGTCATCAATCAAATCAATATCGTAATTCATGTTTTCGCTTATCAAAGGGATTTCTTGACTTTCAATAAGCTCTAACATTCTTGCCTCTTTTTCAATCAATCTTCTGTGAATAGTTTCATCTATTGAATTTTCGGAAATAATATAGTAGTAGTTTGTAATTACGTTTGGCGCAAGTCCTACCCGATGAATTCGGTCTTTCGATTGTATGAAATTAGCAGCATTAAAAGTCCGTTCAAGGTAGATAGCATTATGGCAAGCTTTATGCAAAGAAATGGATTCAGCAACAGCAAATGGGTTCGCAATTATTACTTTGAATGAGGAATTAGGATCATGGAATTTCCGGATTATCTTTTCTCGTGTAAACACATGCTCGGGTATTTCATCTGTATCCGTGGGAACATCACCATAAAGAAGTTCAGATGTTATGCCGAACTGAGTTAAATATTGTTGAAGTTCAATTATGTTTTGAATAAATGTTGCCCAAATAATTACTTTCTCATTTTTTTTTAAGAGACTTGTGACCAAATTTTTGACAGTCTCAAATTTTTTTGGAACTGCTTCTAATTCTTTATACCGAAATATTTTATCAATGATCTCACTATCATCAATGAAAAGTTCATTTTCAATCCCCTCTTCTTTTAAATAGTTTTCCAAAGGCTTTCTTAATAGATTTGGGTTAGTAGCTGCTTGCATTAAACGAATGAATCTTGCTTTGAGTAAGTTTTTACTAATTGAAGTTCGTTCATCCTGGGTTTCTTCAAAAAATCCTAAGTATTTATTTTCAATAAAGTCATATATCTCTCTTTGAGTTGAGCCCATCTTTACAATTATTGGATCTGTATTATTAACAGGAGGAAGACCAAGATCTTTTTTTTTGATCCGTATAAAGAACGGTGCAATGCTTTCGATCAATTGTTCAACTCTTGGATCAAATTGTTTGGTTGACATTTCCCTTAATTGAAAGGGATTAAAGTTGATAATATCTTTATTAGGCCAAATAAATTCATATAAGTTATATATATCTTCATAGCCATTGGGTACAGGAGTTCCGGTCAATACTACTCTTGATTTCACACCACTTAACTTGGCTAAAGACAAAACTGAAGATGCCCAAATACCGCCATCAATATTTTTTATTTTATGAGCTTCATCAAGAATTATCATTACTTTATTACTTTTCCTTTGTAAGAATTGTTCAAGATTACTAAGGTTGAACGAAACGCTTTGATAGGACATTAGTGTGAGTTCAGGTGTATCTTCTATTGGTTCGACTGAACGTAAATAACTTTCTCTTTGTCCAGGAAAAACTCCACCGGAAAGCCGTTTAGAAATAACTGGCTTTCCAAAACATTCTAAATATTCATCCTCCCAAGGCCCAACGAACTTAATGGGCCAATAATAAGTAGCTTATTCACATGCCTTGGATCATTTTCAGGAAGCTCTTTTAAAAAAGCGTAAGCTGATATACAACAGAGGTCTTGCCAGATCCGGGTACAGAAAAATTACATGCATTCTGTGAGACTAAATAAGGTTTTCTAGACTTTCAAATCCATACTTTTCTCGAAGATTTTGTAGATAGTTTAATTCTTCTTCATTAGTATCAAACTCTTCAAATATCTCTTTTATACTCATGCATGGGAAATGAGTGTTTCTATATTTCATATAATGTGAATATTCTGACAATATTCTTTTTGCTCTCAACAAATCAATATTGTCAAGTATGTATTCAATTTCAATAGTGAGATGCATGGAGCAAATATAATGATACACATTGTATGTGGTACAGATTGTATGCTGTCAATACTTTTGGATTGTGAAAAATATTCTAATAAAAGATTTCGGATTAAGGATACGGAAATTGCGAAATGCAAATAACTGGAGCCAAGAAACTCTTGCAGCTGAAACAGGGTTTCATAGAACCTATATAGGAATGATTGAACGAGGTGAAAGAAATATTTCTCTAACTAATATGTCAGTTTTTGCAAAAGTCTTTGAAATAGAATTATCTGAATTACTGGATTTTAAGAAAGTAAATCCAAAGCATTCATTCAAGCTATATTCTCTAAAAGAAAATCTTTTTAATAAAAGCAAATAATATAATGTCTAACCCTGGATCTTTTTATATCACCTTAAAAAATAATAAAACAGAGAAGGAGGGGATTAATTATTTATTGAGTTTGAACCATGGTTTTGTTTTACCTGATATAAGTTCCAGAATAGAAATAATGCGAGTATTGAATTTAGAGAAAAAATTTGCAAGGGCATTTGACCTTGTTTTGATAAAAGGAATAGATACGATAGAACTCGATAAAAACATTATCGAAACTCATGCAAATGATTTAACGCTTATTGAATTAAAAACGACCAAAAAATTTCTTCCAAATAATCCTCAAGGGTTTTTCTTTGGAGCAACTCAAAATGAATTTGATATCGGTCATTTTTTATGTGATCAGTTTAGATTTTGCTTTGTATGCCTAAATGAAAGATCATCTTCATATAAACTTTTATCAATACCAGAATTAGAGCAAATTATTCGAAATAAACGTATACAATATCAAATCAATCTTTAAGATTTATTTTTTTCGTCATTACCCCAAATTATCAATGAAGTAATTGAGAAACATCGATGATGCTATGAAATAAGAAAAGCTATAAGATTAATAATTGACTTTTATTAGGAATCAAATTATACGTGCTTCTCTTATTTTTGGTGTACGATATTCTCCATCACCTGATCTATTATGTTCTGACTTATAAATAAGAGCTTCTCTAGATGTTCCAATTTTTGTAGCCGTTATAGTTCTACTAGGTTTGTCTATGTTCTCTGGAAAACTCATCTTTCCCATATAAGGATGATTCACTTTTAAAAACTTTGATTGTTTCCATTCACATTCAAACAGCCCGGTATCATAAAAATGATCTGAGAGTTTATCTAATTGTATAGATAAAGATGGATAATTAGGGTCTATTATTTTTCTTGTTGATCTTGAGCAAGTGATTTTTGGAAGTTTTTTTATGACCGCTTTTAAAGGCACCCATTTTTCTATATCATTTTGAACATTCGATGAAGAATGAGTTGGTTTCGGAATGATCAACTTCTTCCTTTTAATAATTTCCCCAGCAATAACTCTTTCACGAGATTGAACACAACCATAATCTGCTGAATTTATAATTTCTTGATTTCCTTCCAATCGAATTGCAATCTTTGATTTGCCAATTTGATTCTGTGTAGCCCAATCGCCTAATCCAAGTTCATCAAATGTATATTCTTTACCTAAATGTTTAATAGAACTTGGAACATTTTCCATGAACCAAGCCTTGAGATTTGATCCTTTTTTCCATTTCTTAATAGCGATAATTCGAAGAAAAATTTGAGTAAGTTCTATACCTGATTCTTTGTTTGCCTGGCCTGAGATGTTAGAAGATGAAAATGTAACACATGGTGGGCTACCAAGAATCACATCTGTGTCAGGTAAATCTTCAATTTCTTTTATGGATGTTTTGAAAGCCTTGATGTCTTTCAAGATGCCTTTGCCTATTCCAAAATTATGACAATACGTTTCAATTGCTGGCTTCCAATGATCGTAACCAGCAACTATTTCAAATCCCTGCTGTCTAAACCCTTCAGAAAATCCCCCTCCACCGCAAAAAAAATCTATAACAGTTAACTTGTCCATTCTTGAAAGTTACAAGTACATAAGGATTTAAGACAATTTTCTTTTCAACTTTTCAACAATCTTATTCGAGTCTTTTTTCATTTGGCACTCCCAAACAGTAATTGTTTTCCAACCTAATTTTTTTAGTTCCCTAATTTTTCTTTTATCGCGTTCTAAATTTTTTTGAAATTTATTCTCCCAAAATTCTGAATTACTATTTGGTATCGGCAACTTACAGTGAGGGCATCTATGCCAAAAACAGCCATTTATAAAAATCGCTATCTTTTTATGTATGAAAGCTATATCGGGTCTTCCGGGAATTCTTTTTGGGTGCAGTCTGTAACCTTTAACATTTTTTTGCCATAACCCTTTTCTTAAAAGAATCTCAGGATTAGTATTTTTTCCTTTATTAGCACTCATTATTCTGGAAGTAGCTTCTTGCATAGGAACAGGAGCCCTCCCATCTCTTAAATAAATCTTCATCCTACAGTATTGATATTTATATAAAATTAATTCTTATGAAACGTTTTCATTTTTTGAACGTTTCCTTTTCTAATAAATATGTTGTATGAGGTTATCAATCTTGGTTGCCTCAACAAGCTCCCTACCATGGTCGGTATCTTCTCCAACCATAACCCGAAATTAACAACGAAATCCAATAGCTATCTGATTTGAAAATGTGCCGTAAGAACTGGGAATTTTTACTCCCCCAAAGCCACCAATTGTTTTAAATCCCTGTCGCTTAGCTCGCCAATCCATTTTTCGCCGATAGTTACGGTAAGGTTGGCTAATTGTTTTTTACTTCGCAGCATATCATCAATCTTTTCTTCTAAGGTGCCTTTTGTTATCATGCGATGCACCATTACATTTTTTTGTTGGCCTATACGAAAGGCACGGTCAGTTGCCTGCGCTTCCACTGCGGGGTTCCATTACATATCGTAGTGAATTACATGGTTGCCGGCAGTAAGGTTTAGCCCGGTGCCGCCTGCTTTCAGGCTTAAAATAAAGTATAACTTAAGGGATTGGTTTCTTGCACCCATACTTCAAGATCTTTATTTTTCATAAATGGCGTGATGGTAAAACATTGCGTAATAACAACGATTCACTACTGCCCGAATCTTTTTCCCTTAAAAAGATATTCAGCATCCTCAAAAAAACCCTCTGCTTTGAGAATAATTTTATTTATTTCTTCACTCAAACAATTTTGCCTTCTTCTTTCACCAGCCTGTAAAAATAGTCAGGAGATTTTTCAAAATTTTCTTGAGTGGTAGTATGCCGGTATTTAACGTAGAAACTCACTCACTTTTTGCTGAATGTATTTTTTTACAGATTCCCACGTTTGGCCTTTCAGGCTCACGGGGTCTTCACTTTCTTCGGCGTCATCGAACCAGGTGAGGGCATAGGGAATTGAAATGAGTAGTTGTTGGTTAGGAAATTTTTTGGTATAAAACCCCGCAATATTTTCAACCGTGTAATGTTGCAGCAATTCAGCCAGGTCCCAGAAGTCCTTTTTCTTTCCCCGGCCCAAAATGGCATTCACTTTCATCGCTGCTATATCAGCAATATGATACAACCTGATTCCATCCAGTGTTTCCGGTTCCTTTAGCAGTGGGTGAGGATGTTTAACAATATCAACTTTTATATTTTGTATAAATCCGAACACACCAAACATTTCTTTGTTTAGCTGGATACTTAATTCATTGCCAAACTCAGATTCTAATGCTTCAATTATTTCCTGGTTCTTAAAAGGTAGATGGGTAAAAAGGTCTATATCCATAGATAACCGGTGGCCATATTTTAAAGCCAGCGCAGTGCCCCCCACTAATGAAAAATCCATCAGTGCCGGTATCTGCATCAGTCTTTTTAATAAGGTAAATGTCCCGGGTTCAATTGTCTTAGTCTGTAGCATCTGAAATCTATTAAAGGCCTGTCCACAACTGCGGCAGCAAGATATAGGATATGCAGCGGTAAGTATTTTGCATTTAATAAGGCAGTAGTTACTTTTTCATCATCATAATACCTGCGGCACTGGCGTATATCTTCCACATCGCCGCGTTCAAAAACCCGTTCGATGATGAAAGAAGCTTTCCTATCGTAATCCAGTTTATCAAAATTCACATCCCAGAAAATGCGCCTGTTAAAAACCGGTTTATTAGAAGATTTTTGCATAGCATAAAATTACAAAATGCCGTATTAATTATTAAGTATTGAGCAAAAAAAAATCCTTTTCAAATTAATGAAAAGGATTTAACGTCTTATCTTATGAGTTAAGATCAATAATCCTTGTTGTAACCGCCACCTCCACTCCTTTTTCCGCCACCGCCACCATAGCCGCCACCTTCAGGACGTGGCTGAGATCCATTAACAATTAACTTACGGCCTTATACTTCCCTTTCATTTAATGTAGCATTTATAAGTTTTAGCTACTTCATCGTCTTCCATTTCAACAAAACCAAAAACTTGAGTGTGAATGAAGGGCATTAACGGACTTATGAAATGAAAATAACTGCAACACTGATTAATTTATAATTTAGATACCTTAGCGACAGTAAAGATTCTTCAGCATCACAACACATCACTAACAATATTTTGCTGCCACTATTTTACCATGGAAGTATCTTTGCTTACACATTGTATAGCTTAGTGCTATTGTTGGTGAAGCCAGGCTATAAAAGCCCATTGCACAAAACACCAACAACGGGGTCAATGTACAAAGAATGATGCAGTTTGCAGAGCAATTCTCAGATTTTACAATTGTGTCGACGCTGTCTACACAATTGAGTTGGTCGCATTTTGTAACATTGTTACCGCTCAAAAGCCCGGAAGCTAAATTGTTTTATGCACAGGAAGCAGCTATACAGGCATTAGGTATAAGAGATTTACGGAAACATATTTCCCTGAAGGCATTTGAACGAACAGGCATAGCCAATTTACAGATAATACAATCCGACAAAATTCCTGCAAACACTTTTAAAGACCCTTACTTTTTAGATTTCCTCGGTTTACAAAACACTTATTTAGAAAAAGATTTAGAGGAGACAATATTGCGTGAGTTAGAAGCATTCATTTTAGAGCTGGGCAGAGGTTTTGCTTTTGTTGAGCGCCAAAAGAGAATGATAATAGATGGTGAAGATTACCGTTTAGACCTGCTTTTTTTTCATCGCCAGTTAAAGCGGCTTGTAGCCATTGAATTAAAACTCGGAAAGTTTGAAGCGGCTCACAAAGGCCAAATGGAATTGTATTTAAAGTGGCTGAATAAATATGAAAAGCAGGAAGGTGAAAACACACCCATCGGCTTGATACTTTGCGCCGAAAGCAGTCGTGAGCAAGTAGAACTTTTGGAAATGCATAAGGACGGTATAATGGTAGCCGAATATTGGACGGAATTGCCGCCCAAAAAAGAATTAAAACAAAAAATACACATGCTTTTACTGGAAGCAAAAGAAAGAATAGAAAGGAAAAAGCTTTTGGAATGATAGCTGCAACTCACGGCAATACTGAACTTTTAAAATTGCATAAAATTGCTTTCCTGTGCAGCCGTAAAGTGCCTGCATCCATTGTGCTTAAATGTTATGATTGGGCGATAGAACAAAGAGAAAAAGGCAATTGCATTATCAGCGGTTTTCATTCTCAATTAGAAAAAGATGTTTTGCATTATTTACTCAAAGACAAACAACCAATTATCATTGCATTGGCAAGAGGTTTAAAAGAAAAGTTAGAACCTGAATTACAAAAATCTCTTGATAATAATCACTTATTAATTATTACCCCATTTGAAAAGCAAATAAAAAGAGTTACAGAACAAACAGCAATAGTAAGAAATAAAATGATGATTGAAATAGCTGATGAAATTGTTGCAGGCTATGTAAACCCCAAAGGAAATTTAAACGTGTTGATACAAGATGCAAACAAAGCGTTAGTAAATCTTTAAGAATATTTGATCCTGCAATACAATTATTTATTTTATGCCTGAAGGTCCATCCATTCTTTAGAAATGGCTTCGAATTCTCAAGCCCTCCCACCCAACCACGGGATTTAGACGGGCTTTACCGTGCTTTTTATTTTATAGAGGTACTTCAAAAGTTTGCTTGAACCATAGGATATCCTTTATAGGTATCGGACTTTCACGGAAGCCCAATAATATTTTTTCTTTTGTTACAATAGCTTCGCTTCCTGTTTGGATAGCCAGGTCGAACAAAAAATTGTCTTTTGGGTCTGGAGATTTATTGAAAGCCGGAACGGTATTTACCATTGTAGTAATTAAGCTTACCTGTTCCAAAATATCCTGGCTTGTAACACCTTCTGCCCTTATTACTTTTGGTATATTTCTTTCAAGTTCACCTGTCAATTCTTCATTAACAAAAATTTCTAAATCGTACTTATCTATTGCAAACACAAGCCTATACAATTTGTTATACGGTGCATA
>JBDSFG010000030.1:0-26827 GCA_039919615.1 Ginsengibacter sp.
CACCATGCCTTTATTAGCATAGCTTCTGCCACGGGGAAGCCGGTTTGAAAAATCAATCCGGTCTAAAGATTTCAGCCATTGTTCACCCCACCAGGTGCGTCCGTATTGCGCCATAGAGATTATTTAAAAGATTTAATTTTTGCAAAGTAAGTATATCTGATAGTGAATTACCGGTACTGGAAAAAATGTTGATATTTAAACGGGCTTCCCCCTTTTTACTTCTTCAGTTTACGATTAGATACCGTTTATTTGTGAATTTGTAATGATTTATTTTTTTGCCCCTGTATTTATGAGAGTACAGGAAAAGCCTAATCTCATTGGTATAAGTGCGTTTATGATGATACCACTGAAGATGCCGTTGATGCAATTTATTTGATTGGTGAAAAACAAAAATGAAAAAGATAACTTATGAGTGTATGGGGGGGATTTTTTACGTTAACCCAATTGAGCAGTTAAGCCCCTCATGACCGATGGTACTACAAAAAATGTGGGAGAGTAGGTAGCTGCCATATTTATTAAATGCCTTTCAGTTAATTCTGAGAGGCTTTTTTGTTGTAGGCTGATTGAAATTGAGATTGGTACATTTATACTATTTATTGCCCCTTAACTGATCAGTTTTATTAGGCCTATCTTGTTTACCTGGCCAGCACCATTTGTTTTGTACCTATCAATTGTCCATCCAAAAATCGATGCCTATACGCTTCCTTCTGCTGACAAATTAAATGCAATAAATACCCATTTCTACTATTTGCTCCTACATATACTAAAATGTAGGAACAGCATTGCTGCTGCGAAACTCATAACGGGAATTCGGTGAGCTAAAAAACAGACCATAATCAGGATCGGAGCTATATCGAAAGACATACTTGTCTGCAGATACATAGTAAGTGCCGGAACCACCAAAACTCAACTTATCTACTCGGAGAAACAATGTTTTGTCTGCATCTCTTTTATCTCCTTAAGCGAATTTTTCATTTTAATCAATTAAGCAATGCATAACATTCTACAATCAATTCGGTGATTCATTAAAGTTGTTGTTAATATATCTTATCAGCTCTCTTGTTGATGCAACAAAAATAAGAGTTGCAAAACAGGGATAGTATGAAAATTGCTGCCATAGTGAAAAGATTTAATTTTTTAAATTTGCCTGACTGTGCCGGTATGAAAATTAATAATACCGCTGAATCAAAACTCAATTTGCGGCAACGGGATTCAATTTGCGGGTTGCGATGATTAGGAGAAATTTTCCCGGAGGGACCCGCTCAAAACAAACACGGAAGGGAAAAAAAGATAAACGGTTTCCCGGAGTTGAGAAACCGTTAGAAAATTGATTGTATGATTAACCTATTTCATTCAAAAAATGTATTACCGGGCACTACGTAGGAATAATACAAAATACGGCCATTGAGGAGAAGCTATTGCCCTTTACTGATACTGCATAAGAAGTACTTAAAGTTAGCGACCCCATACTCGGCCATACAGCAAGAGGCTCAGTTGTCCAACTCATACGAACAAAATATTCAAAGTCAGGATAAGCACTAAACACCATGCTTGCCAAGTATTCATTGCCATACGAGATCAAGATGAATTGGGGATTTCCGTGTGAACCTTTCACCCTGTAATATAATTCAAGGTATGTATTCTTTTTAACAACAATTACCGTAAGAGACTGAGAAGCTGGAGCAATAAATGGAGTAGCCCCGGTAAAAATAGGTGAGGCTGGAAGTGTTGAAATTGATTTACTGGCCACCGCGGCCGCATCCGCGGTTTGTACCTTAGCCGTGGCTCCTGTTGTAGCCTTGTTTTCGATGTTGGCAAATATCTCCTCTTTGCTACAGGAAGTAAACAGTATGGCTGCAAAAAGTACAGAACTTGTAAGCAGTGCCAGTCGGTTTGAGTATTTCGGTTTCATAATTTCAATTTTTTGATTTGAATAATTAATGCTGATTCAAAACTATATTAACCCTGGCCTCAATACCAGCCAGATTGAGCAATCTGCGGAAATGAGATGTAGTTTGCTGCCTTGATTGATTAGTAAGTTGGGAACCCGGTTAATACTTGCCAGGTTGGAGCGTTTTCAGCAGCATTTCCTTGCGGCTGCGGCTCACATCTACGGAAGAGCCATCACTCATAACAAGATAACCGCCTTCGCCCTTTACATATTTGTTTACCTCGTTCAGGTTTATTACATAGGAATTATGTACACGCAGGAAAGAATGTTCTTCCAGCAGTTCCTCTATCTCTTTTAGTGTTCGGGATGCAATTAACTTCTGTTTGTTCTTTAGGAGAAAAACCGTGTAGTTGCTATCGGATGCGCAACTGATAATGGAATCAACTGCCACCATTTGCAGGCCTTCCATAGTTGGAAGTGCAATTTTATGAATTGATGAAGAAGCAGGTTTGTGGATTTTTTGCAAAAGAATTTCCAGTTGTTGCGGAAGCTGGTGATTCTGCTTCTGTGTAACCTTCTGTACGGCTCTTTGCAGCTCTTCCCGGCGAAACTTTCATTGATAGTTTAAATCTCTTATATTAGTGCCATTAAACACACATTATAATATGTGCGAATATTTCAATAAGATCACTCTCCTTTCTACTTTTAAATGATATTCTGAACATCAGGATATTGGTGTGAAACCATTGTACCTTTAATAAAGCTTCAACTAAAAAACACATGAACAGTTTTAATAAAATAATAAACGAAAGACAATTTAATTTTCAACCTTTTGAATTTGGAGAAAGGACAGGATATCATGTTGACATAAAAGATGATGAAGGCACACGCTGGGAATTCAGGATGCTCAAAGAATACGGCCAATGGAAATTGGAAGCTGAGAAGCTACCAGCATGGATACTTGATGCGGAGGTTGCATTAGGTAAAGCTATTGATGAGCATGATTAATATTTTATAAATTTCTGATTGTTGTAACGCTACAATTATTTAATCTTTCTCAGGCACATAAGGAAAGTTTCGGAAATACTGTATTTTTAAAACTACATCTGCTTTACTTTACTTTTGAGGTTATGCCTGCCCTCCCATAAAACGGGAAACAATAAGCGGAGGTGTATTGTAATAAAATGGGTTACTGCTGTGATTAAGCCGTTATGCCTGTAATCGTAAATAAAATGTTGTACCGGGTTTACCGCTAAAGGGGTATTGAAGGCTTTTATTCTATCAAATAAACCAACCGAAGGAGAGCACCATTTAGAAAGGCTTTCATGTTTTTCACAAGACCCTGCATATCCGTATGCGATATAAGATCTAATTCCTTTTTTGCCTGCACGCCTTCCATAATCGTAGTCGCCCATCGAATGGCGAAAATTGTAATCCAAATTTCCAATAATATCTGAAACACGCCCGGGGATTAATACGCAATTGCCATTAAAGTAATCGCATAGTTGCAGTTGCCCGTTAGGCACTATCAGTTCTTTATTTTTTTTTCTTCCTCCGTAAGTTGGTTCACCACTTATCTCTGAGCGTGTAGTGCCAACGATAATAGAATTCCCATTTGCTGTAAGCATGCATTTAATTAACTCACTTAAACAGGCTGTATAAAGTATTGTATCATCGTTGAGCCAAAAATAATAATCAAATCCTTCTTTTAAAGCAACTGACCATGCAAGATGCATCCCCCTATTCCAATATAGATCACCATTTCCTGGTATAATGTTTACTTCAGGGAATCTTTTTGCAACTGCCTCTGCCGTTCCATCCGTAGATCCATCATCTACTAAAAAAACCTTAATGCCGAATTCAATATCAATCCCTTCCTGTAAAAATAGTTTTTCAACACACGTAAGCGTTTTATCCCTGCGATTATGAGAAGTGATAAGAACTGCAATACTTTTTTTATCCACGAAATATATTTCTTTTATTATTAATAAACACAATTCCGGTATATAAAGGAAACTTGAGCCACTGCTCCCCAAACAAGGTTAGTACGATTATTATACACACTAAGAAAGCCAATCTTTTATCAATTTTATAAATGGCAATAAATGTTAACAGCAAATAAAAAAACATAAACGGAACACCAAGGCAGGCCATATAATTTGAAAAACCATTTCCATTACCTAAATCGAGCCCAATTAAATATGGGTGATCAGCGTATCTTGTAGTTTCGCTAAACCCATTACCAATAAAGGGATGTTTTTCTATATAATGAAGATCAAAAACAAAAGAACCAAAACGTGAATTTGAAAATTCATCTTTTGCTAAATTTAAGCTTACTTCTGACTGATGTTTAATTTTTTCCTGCAGGAAATCGGCATTTTTATAAACCATTATACTAATTACAAAAAGAGCGGGTATAATGGTATACCTCATTATGTTACTTTTTGAGAAGAAAAGTAAATAATAAATTGCTGTGAGAAAAAAGGATATATACCCTGTAGTGCTCTGAGTAGTTAAAAGAGCTGTTATAACCACGATTATTTTCATTTTATGGTTCTTCCATAAATAGGGAAGATCTTTAGCATTCATTCCTATACACAACGTTAACACACCTGCAAATGCGCCAGGCTCCCAAAACATTCCGCAGTTCCTGAAGGAATGTAACTCGTAATATGTGTAAACAAAATAGATAGTTCTTCCTTGTGTATACGGTATACCTGGTATGGGAACATGCAACAAATTAATCAATACATACAGCACTAAAGAAATTAAGGATAAATAAAAAATCACAATAAAAAACTTAAAGGAAAATTTATCTCCAAGTAAATAAAAAACCAATCCGCCAAAAAGAATTGTAATTATATACCTGAACCCGGCTAACCATGAAACGGAATATAATGCCGCTAACTGAAATACAAATAATAAAAGCAGTGCAGAAGCAATTATTAAGAAAGGTCTATAAAAATCACCCTTTATTTGTTTGCGATAAATTATAAGTATTCCGGGAATAATAATTAAGGGGGCAAATTTTCCTGACAATGTAGCAATAGGATTTCCGCTAAATACAAGTAATAATATAACTAATAAATAATCTAATCTATCAAAATTTGATGATTGCTTTAAGTATAAATTCTTTGCCATTTGACAGATATGCTAAAATAATATTTTTAATGAATATGTAAAAAATGCAAAACTAATTTCATTAAATACTTTGTAAAATCTGGTTGTAACTCTTGCCAATTCTATGTAGCCTAAGAAACTAATTTCCAATTTATATTTTATATTGTAAATAAGCCGACCGATAACGAAGATCAAATCCCATTTAATAAATTATTGTATATTTTTTCATAAGCTGTAACTACATCTGCAGCTTTGAATTTAGCAATAGCTTCTTCCCTGGCATTTTTGGAAAACTGATTATAAACCTTCTCATTACTAAATATTTTCAATACAGCTTCTGCCACTTTTTCTTCAGAGTTAATGTCTACTAAAAAACCCGCTTTACCATTTTCACCCACTACTTCAGGTACTGCACCGCTTTTATCTCCTCCTATAACAGGTATTCCCTGCGCCATCGCCTCAGCCAGAATATTGCCAAATGTTTCTTCCCTGGCAGTATGAACCAGAATATTATAATGCCATAATACATTCATTAACTCTTTAAAGTTAACTAATCCATGAAAGATTATATTTTCCAAAAGGTTTTGTGATAACGCCCAATCATAAGCAGGTCCATTCATTTCAAAATGATACCCATAGAGATGAAGAGTTGATGAAGGAAACTGCTTTCTTATTATTTGAAATGCTCTGATGCCAACTTCCACATTTTTTCTTTTTTGGAAGCCATTATTTATCATTACTATCTTTGGTATCTCGCTATAAATTTTTTCTTTTTTATAAAGAGAGAAAATCCAGTCTGGTTCAAAATTTGGAATAATGCTTATCTTTTTATTGAAAGACAAACGTTTGATATTTTTAGCTAAATAATTTGAAGTAACTGAAAGGTATGTTGCTTTATTTACAACATATACAGCAATAAGCAATCTCAGCAATCTGTATGTATTGGGCAGATAACGCAACACATGAACAGGAGAATCTCTGCATGTTACCAGAACAGGAACTTTAGAATCGAGCGCTGCTAAAGCATGTTCATACTGCCAATGTGCATTAAGTACTGATGGCTTTATTTCGAGTATTTTATTGCACAAATATCTTCTCTCATATTTATAAATATCTGAAGCCCGGTGTCTTACCCTTTTTCTTGCGCCAACAAAATATATGGTTAGATTATCTCCCCTAACTGTGTATTCAGCGCCCAATTCTAATTCCGTAGTTAAAGAAAACACAGAAACTGTATGACCTTTTTTAATAAGTTCTTCGGCAAGAAGAGTTGGCGCAGTAGCGCCGCTGGGCCCAGCCCCTTGCGGTTCATCACCAGATAAGTGTAAATAGGGCGATAAAGAGTGTGTTGATATAACACTAACAATTCCAATATGCATTAATAAGTCGTTTGATTAATATTTTTTCTATTGATTTACCATTATTGAAGAGCGTTTTTACCGGGAGATTTTATTAAAAATTGCTGTATAATATTAAAAATACGCCTTATGTATAATTTTGCGACGGCGCCAAATGGCACATCAAAATGGTTTTCCCTGAGCATCTTTCTTACATACTCAGGTATTTTACCATTTCTGAAATATAAAGGAATAAACGGCTTATAATCACGCATTACAAGGGTTGAATAATTATACAAATCTGCACAGCGGCTCAATTCTTTTGTTAACATACCCTTTGATTTCAAATATTTTTTTATATCCATTCTTAAACGGATGCTATTATTCATAATTTCTACAACTCTGTTTTCATTCCGGCTGGTAGATATTGAATTTTCGGTGACATGCATAAGGGTTTGCACTAATGGACAAAAACCAATGACAGCATCGTTTTTTAATAACCGAAATAATAGGTCATATTCCTGGGATGAAGTTAAATTTTCATTCCAGCCGTTTATTGCCAGGAGTGCTTTTTTTCTCCATAAATTACCACTAGTAATACCTAATTGTGAGGTTAAAAGCGCTTGCCAAATATTAGTTGTTTCAATATATCTGGGCATTTCTTTTAACTCACCATTACTAAATGTTTTATACCTGCGGCTATTTCCAACTACAATGTCTAACGCCAGATTATCTGCCATTTGCATTTGACTAGCAAATTTTTCCGGTAGTAATTCATCGTCGGCATCTAAAAATTGTATCCACTCTCCTCTAGCGCTAAAGAGACCAGTATTTCTGGCTGCCGGGGAGCCTTGCTTTCGCTCAACCAAAACCTTTACGATTTCCGGATACTTTTTCCTATAGCCATGCAGTATATTACGCGTATTATCAGAAGAATTATTGTCAACCAAAATCATTTCGTAATCAGAATAGGTCTGATTAAGAACACTTTCTATGGCTCTATCAATATACTTCTCACTATTGTAACAAGGTATAATTACTGATAACATAACTGTTTACTAAAATTTACTCACAATTGTTTATTACATTTCGATTAAAAAATACCTGTCTAAACGGGTATCTTTCTTAATGATTTTAATTCTTTTTATATTCTCCAGGAGTTGTTGTTTGCTATGGTAATTACAAACGAATGTGCTCTGTTTAAAAAATATAACAGGATTATTTAATTTACTATTTTCTAAAACCCTAAGAGCTTACCTAAACTCGTTTTGCCTTTCTTCCCATTTGAACCATAAATTTTTCGTAGGCTCTTATACTAAGTAGATAATGTCTGAGAAAAAGCAGGTAAATTTTATTACTTGTGTTAAGGCTTTTCCCATTGTGATTGATGTACTTTAGTTCGGCGAAATTTGGCAAAAGGTCTTTCAGGAATTGATACAAAGCTTTTGAATGGTTATATAAATTAGTCATTGTATTTCCGTCCTTTTTCAAACATACTACCTGGCCTCCAATTCGTCTTTCCTTTTTTATTAACTCATCCACACTATATCTTGCAGGATGGTTTACTATAACGCTTTTAACATAGTGAATATTATAACCTGCTTTATGTGCGTGTATCCCCCATCTAAAATCACCGCCCGACATTAAACTATCATCGAATAATCCTATTTTATCAAACACATATTTATAAGAAAATAAATTGGCTGTAACACTGGTGCCTAAAATACTTACATTTCTGAATTGATTAAAAGCATAAAATTTATCGTAAAGCTCAGCTTTGGTAGGCTTCAGGTTTTTAAAGAAAATAGAAACATTTCCGGCTATCCTGCTGCATAAATTATTATTATCAAAGTAATCAACAGCATTCTTAATCCAATTTTCATCTGGAATACAATCAGAATCTGTAAAGCCAATTATCTCTCCACGTGCCAATTTTAAAGCTGCATTTCGGGCTGCATAAGAACCAGGTTTTGATTCTTTGATCACCGAACAATTTTGGGGAATGAAATATTCCTTGGGAATATCATCTTCAGGACTATTATTTACTAAAAGTATTTCGCATAATTCCTTTGGATAGCTTTGATTTGTAAGAGCTGTTAAACATAGAGAAAGCCTTGCCCAGTCTTTGTATACGGGTATTATTATGGTTACAAATTTATTTCCCATTCATTAATTATTTTATCACGATGAAACAGCTACTTAATATTTTAAATAAAATTACTTTATTTCTTATATTAGTAACTGCTGCCGCACATTCTCTTAATTTTAATTCTAATTTTCAATTTATCAACATTCTTAATTATGCCTGATAACTTATTCTCTTATTTTACTTAAAACTTTAGTCCACATTTCTTCACTAAGTTTTTTTTGGTTCAAACTCATAGCTTTTAAATTGTCAATAATCGTCTTTCGTGTGGTTTCAGTTAAAATAGATTTTACTTTTTCTAATAGTAATTCGTCATTACAGTGAATGTTCACGAAAGCTTCCTGATAATTGTAATCTTGTAATAACATTTCATATTTATGGCTCCAGCCTGTTGCTAAACATGGAATTGCCTGCGATAAACAATTTACCAATCCATGAAAACGGGATGTAACTACTGCTTTAGCTCCCGCAATTATCCCTTTTATATAAAGAGGGTTATCTTCTTCAACAATGGCTAACCTTGTTATTAATTTTTGATTAATTAATTCTGCAATTTTTCTATCCGCCTGTCCTTCCTGGATTAAAAAGTAAGGCTTATAATCCAACTTCTCAATCATCATTATTATTCTGCGAAGCAAATGTAAATAAGCTTCTCCATCCGTTTTTGTATTAGTTTTTATCATTTGATTATTCACAACGATGGCAACTTTATCTTTTAAATTATCTAAATATGGAGGAGAAATACCATCAATAAGATTAGTAAAATCAGGAGCCAAAATGAATTTTTCATTGTTCCCCGCCACTCCTTTAAGATATTTAAAAGATATCTGATCCCTGGCAAAAATGAGATCTGCATAATTAATAATGGTTTCCATACATGTAATCAATTCCTGAGTTGCAAACGGGCCAAACGCCTGTGGCAAAATGATTACTTTTTTACCTCCTCTATTCCATTTTTCAATATGGTTACCTAACCTGCGTGATGCTTTTTTTACCCCCCATGTATCACCAAGTGCAAAACCTGACGCATCTAAGACAACATCAATTTCGTTTTCGTTAATATAGTACCAGCGTCTTCGAAGAGGGGCTGGAATAAGAGCTAAGAAATATTTAAACGGTATTTTAAATCTTTTAAAATTTGTTTTTGTATAGATCCCATACTTCGAATGCATCAAAGGCGGAGCAAGCTTTGATTTTTCCATTACAAATAAAGGGTTTCGTAATTCTTCTTTAATTTTCGAAATAATAGCAAGCATCATTAATTCCGCACCTTTGTTAATACTATTCACACCTCTTAATTCAATTACCATTTATCCTGATTTTGCGTTAAATCTTGTTTTAAAGTGTTTTTAAAAAACTCCCGCTTGCTCCTTAATGGAAGAATACCATTCCGAGATAATTTTCTTTACACTTACAATAATGCTATTAGCTGCAAATAAGCATGGATTACTTCAAAATAGCCGCACTCGTTAAAATCAATGTAAGAGCAAATTCGATGGAAATGTTGATTCTTTTAGATGGATTTTTAGAAGCTGGACTGAACGCTTGTTAAATACAATTATAATCCCTGTAAGGATACCATACGCTTAAATTGATCTGAATTTTGCAGCATAGTGTCAAAATCTCCTGAAATATTTACATGGCCTTTATCCAATAAATAAATGGTATCTACATTTTTAATTGTGGATAGTCTGTGGGCAATTACTATCATAGTATAGTGGCCATGCAAATTTTCTATATTTTCCTGAATTATGTGTTCAGTTTCAGAATCTAATGCAGAAGTCGCTTCATCTAAAATCAATATCTCAGCTTGTTTATACATTTCCCTGGCAATTGATATTCTTTGCTTTTGTCCACCTGAAATTAATATTCCATTATCGCCCAAACGGGTTTTTTCTTTTTCAGGCTGATTTTCCACAAATTCGTCTAACGAAGCCATTTTTATTACCTCCCAAAAACGCCTGTCATTTTCAGGGGTTGCTTCAGCCCAAAAGGTTATGTTATTGTAGATGTCATCATTAAAAATGACTGAATCCTGTGAAATATATCCGATCTTACTCCGATACTTATTCAAATTATATTGATTAATTGGTATTCCATCAACTAATACTTTACCTGTATCCGGGGTTATTAAAGCCATAATAACATTAGCAAGCGTGGTTTTACCAGATCCGCTTGCTCCAACCAATGCAATAGTTTTATTTTTTTGTACGGTTACGTTTACGTTAGTTAAAACCTTATTATCCCCATAAGAGATATCAATATTTTCTATTGATATTTTATTTTGTATTGTTTTAAAATCAGTTGTTCCTAATACTTCAACACTGTTATTCATAGATTGATACAACTCCGCAACAGTACGCATTGCACCGGTATTTACAATAAAACTTTGCCATTGATTTTGAATAACCATTAAAAAAGTAAGTGCCCTGTAAAATAAAACCAAGCTCAAAATTATGGAACCAATATTCCCTCCCATCCAATTGATTTGTATGTATATAACAACAACAACAATTAAAAGAATCATAGGTTCTTTTATCGCCGTTGTAATAGCTGTATAATAAGCTGTTTTTCTATTTAAATTTTCTGTTTTATCAATAACGTCACCCAGTTTGCGGGAGTATTTACCCAAATAATTAGTTGATTTAAGGTATTTAAAATAATGAATAGCCTGAATCATATAAGAATTAAAGGCATGACCTTTTTTTGAAATTTCTAAGGATGCTTTTTTAACGATTTTATAAATTCGTGTGTATAATAGATTTGTTAAACCGGCGCTAACCGCAACTAAAATTGCAAATTGGTAATTGGCTAATAAAGCAAGAGATACATAGGTCACCAGCATAAAGAGGGCTTGGGTATAAGTTAAATAAAATCTTGCAGCCATAGACATTCTCTGTACTTCAGCAATAAAAGTATTTTGGATTTTACCAGCATCTAAATCAATAAATGCTTTATATGATATTTTCTGTAGACTGCTCACAAGTTGGTGGCGAACTCTTTTCATAAAGAATTGTATAACTTTTGCCTGATAGTTTAGCTCTAAAAATTTTGCAAGTCCTTTCATGAAAAATACAATGATTAATACCCCAAGAACAGTCCCCAAAGTCAAAGAAAATCCCATTTTTTTTATTATGTCTGTTATATAATGTAAATGACCCATAGACTGTTTTGAACTGTCTCCGCCCGAGACAGCTTGTAATAAGGGCATAAACATAGAGAGGCCTACCCCGTCCAAAAATGAAACGCTGATGCTTAAAAATATACTTAGCAATAATTTTCTGCCAACCACCCGATAATAAAAAAGGAAATATCCAATAAAATTGTCTTTAAATTTTAGCTGCATTTTCAAAAAAATTAAATTATCGTAAATGTTGTTGTAATATTTTTTATCCGTTCGTCTATTAGATGAGATTAAGTTTGTGTTGCTTAAAATTGATAAAATGGAAAACCTAATAGCAGGAAACTACTGCTTTTATAACGCCCAATCACTTTATTTAGTATTATATATAATGCTGATTTACATAATATGCATTATATATAGAAATATGGCAAAATGTAAAAAAATTATTCATAAAAGCAATGTGCAAACCTTTCTATTTTAAATTTTAAACCCTGCAATTTATATCGCTTAGTTTTTAAACAAATTATAGAAGGTATGTACAGGTTTGGGTAACCTATAGGATTCTGGTTTTGTTTGATGGATTAAATTATCAGATGAAATTATTCGTATGTTAGAGTTAATTTCAGCAGTAATTTGATAACCTAGTGAAGGTAAGATTGCTCTTACCTTTTTGTGTGAAACTGTCATGAAGGATCCTTCTGTTTCTAAAATTAAATTATCCACTGATCCTGACGTTTCAATAGCCAGAACTATTTTCTCGGCAGTCACGTTAAAATGATCATTCAAAAAACGCTTTATCAGATTAATTTCTAAATCATTCACCATCACAGGATCGCCCAACCAATATACTATGTTAACAATTCCCCGTGTCCTTTTTACTTCGATTAGCTGATTTTCAGTTACATACACAAAAATATAACACGGAAAAAGGGCGGTATTTATAATTTTTGTGGTAACGCCATGATTTCTAATCACCTTGTTTAAAGGAAAATAGTTCTCAATCTTCTTTCGGGCCAAAATTACAGATACCTTTTTTTCGGTATTTGGTTTAGTGTACACAGCGTACCATCGCTTTTTCATAACTTCTCGTTTAGCTGGTTAATATTCAGTCTTATCAAATAACAAGCTTTGCCTTACTCCTCACGAACATAAATTCTTTCCCAGGGAAATAGATATTTATTAGGTATTTAGGAAATCAGATTTGGTTAAAATATTAGATATTAAGGATGCATAAGGAATTTGTTAGATTCTACGCCACCAAAATATTGGAAATGCATTTAAGGCATGCGAATTGAATTTGTTCCTTTTAAAGTCTAATATTATTATGTAAATTTAAAATATAAATCAGGATATGGAAATTTTTTATTTCCCCATAGTAGAATTTTTTTATTTTTCAAGTACCTACTGTAATTCCCTTTAAAAATTTCTTCAAATTAAATTAATACAAAACTTTCCTTCTTTACAAATTATTAAGCAGGGGTTTTATAATTATTTAAATTATTCTATTTAAAAATATATAGAATTAATTTTTTTTGAGTTTTTTTGAAAATAATCAAAAACTTAGTTTGTGAGTGGACGCTTGTTCTGAATAGTGAACTATAATTTTTGAGATAATAGTTTTAAATTTACAAATAGTACTTGAGAAAAATTAGGTAATCTGTACCATTCTGCCATTTAAACCTCTGATTATGAGAGCTATTTTTAGTTATATTAATTTGTTTTTCTTGCCGGTATTAATCGCCTGTTTTTTAAGCGTGCCTGCTATTTCTCCAAGGGGGATTGACCATTCTAGATTTGATATACCAAATAATAAATTTAAATATGGAAATCAGGATTTACAGGGTATAACTTTTATATCAAATAAAAAACATAATATTATTAAAGACGATATATCTAATGAACAATTCAAGAAAAATACACAACGAGCTGGAATGAGTATAAATGGTACTATTGAAGTAAATCCTTTACGTATTTATGATAATGATGTGGCTGGTGGCGAAGCGGGTATAGACCGAGTAGTTACTATAAAGAATACCGGGGCCGATGTTCTTACTGTAGCCTCCATCGGTATTGAAGGTGCAAATCCCACTGAATTTGTATCTAGCGGACTACCGGTTTTCCCCAAAGATATTAATCCGGGTAATTCCATTTCTTTTTCAGTGGCTTTTAACCCTTCTTCTGTAGGTTTGCAAACCGCTCTGATTAACATAAATAGTAATGATGTAGTAAATCCCGTTATCGCAGTATCTCTAAGGGGATTGGGCACTTCCGGTTTGGGGGGAGCCAATGAGCCTTCATTACAGGCAATATTAAACTTACTGGAATTTCAGGTTATTACGGGAGATGATAATGCTGCCACAACAGTTATAAATAGTGATGCCACACTTCAAAAAGCGCCTTCATTGGGTGAAGAAGTAAGTATTCAACAATTTAAAAAAGCATCCGGTGGCCCTGTAACTATTACTCCTTTAGCCGTATTTGGCCCTACAGGTAACAGTACAATTGTGGGCCTCGGCTGGTATAAATCAGGAAATACTTCTTCAAAATCAGAATTGTTTTCCGTCTCCAACACCCCACTTTCCAATGGACAAACAGTAAATGTCAATTATACAGGAACCGTTTCTTTTGACCCCGTGTCGGATACTTTTGGATTTTATTCCCGTTGGCCTTTTTTTAGTGACAGGCATCTCTACAGCGAGGATAATTTAAACACGTTTGCCGGTAGCGTTCCCCATCATGTAAGGGTGTATACTTACAGAAAGGATGGTTTAATTATTCCTGACTCTTATCTTGTCACATTTGAAGAAAATACTTCAGGATTTGATTACCAGGACATAATATTTGTTGTTAATAATGTAAAGCCGGCTCCGCCGTCAACAACCCTAACAATACCTGCACTGGCTGATGCATACATCCACGACGGAAGTACTTCTAATACAAATTATGGGAGTGAAACTTCATTGATAGTACGAGGTTCATCAACAATTGGCTCCTCCTGGTTTTCTTATCTCAAATTTTCACTCAATTCGTCTATCGCTGTGAATAAAATCAAGTCTGCCAAATTACGTTTGTATGGCCGCAATACAGAAAGCACAGCGAGCATAGCTCTTTCTTTATTCGGTTTGGATGATGACTCATGGACTGAAAACGGGATCAATTTTAATAATGCCCCGCCTTCCTTAATTTCGAAATTAAGTTCTGTATATGTTAATGACCAGGCAAAATACTATGAATTTGATGTAACTGACTTTGTAAAATTTCAAATCGAGGGTGATAAGGTTGCAGGTTTTTCTATTAAAGATATATCCCATACAAGTAAAAGCGTTTCGTTTAACAGTAAGGAAAATGCTCAAAACCCCCCTCAACTAATTATTGATACAGCTACGGTAACCGATTCAAATGCCTCGTTATTTGTGGAAAACCCGGATATCTTTCCTTCAAATAATGATTTTGTATTCTCCAGGGTTCAAGTCCCCTGGACGAGAGATACTGTTTATAATTACAACCATGATTCTTTAAAAGTAAGAATTCATAATAAAGGAATATACCCACTTATTATCCGCGATCTTACTTTATCTAATGACACTACCTGGAAAATTGACAAAATAAATAATACTCCTTATGTTCCAGGCTCAGGATTGCCGGTAAGCTTAAACTCTGGAACTTTTATGGATGTAACACTTAAGTTTATAGCCATGAATCAGTCTTTCAGAGCTAAAGTTTTGCATGAAACGCTTACCATAACTTCAAATGATGATAAGAATCCATCGAAATCTGTTAATCTACATGGTTTATGGCAAAACTCAGGGGAAGGCGGCCACGAACCTTATGCGCAGGAAATAATAAACGCTTTTGGGTTTACCACAAAAACAGGTTTTACCCCAAGAGATCCTGATGAGGGTGATAGCACAAAATTAAAAGGAGATGAAATAAAGCCTTCCTATTTTGTATGTGCAGACTCTCTGCTACCGGTTTCAGTAAGGCAAATGGCTGCTTACCATACCTGTTGCCATAAGCCTGAGCTACTCCGGTGGTATGCTAAGGATTCTTCTACTACTCTTCATACTTTTGTTACGCATCTTGCAACAGATGCGCAAACCTTATTACCGCGAAAAGGGCTACCTGCTTCGGTAGCAAGCGCTCAAATAAACCCAACAGCCAAACAACAACCTTTTGGTTTTAAAATAGGAGGCACTGATTGGACCGATGCTACTAAGAACCCTGAGTATAAAATAGGAGTTCGTGTTTGGAAGGCATTTGATGCAAATGGAAATATTATTCCTAATTCATACATTATTTCTAATGATTATGGGGGTACTCCTTTTACTAACTACGACTATAATGATAATGCTTATTTCATAAGTAACATTAAACCGGAAACCGGCACTGCTTTCTTTTCAACCTTAGGCGCTACTCCCTCAGCAGTGGATTTTGATGACAAAATTCTTCAGACTACTACAGATTTTCAGCTAAATATCAAAAATCTTGGACAACAGTATACAAACGGCACAAGCGATCCGGCACTTTCGATATCCTCCATTAATATTACCGGCGAAAACAGGTTTGAATTTTCAGCCTCTTTACCTGCAAATACTACATTAAATCCTCAGCAGTCGTCAGCCATAACAGTAAAGTTCAAGCCTGTATCACAAGGATTAAAAATTGCTGACTTACTTATCTACTACAACAATTCATTGAGCCCTTTAAGAGTACCCCTTTATGGTATTGGAAGGGCCGCTGATGCAGCAGTAGTAATAAATTACCGGATAAAATCCGGATACTCTACTCCAATAATTATTAATAATAAAACCTGGAGTGCTGATAACTCATATGCTTTTGATAATCTTGAACCATACACAAATCCGTCTTTAAGGCAAATAGAAGGAACAGATGAAGATTCATTGTATTTCACAGAACAGTCTTCCAATTTAAACAAGAAGCCTTTCCGATATGAGATACCTGTGCCTAATGGTAACTATTATGTTAGATTGCATTTTGCCGAAGTGTTCTGGGGAGTTACAGGTACAGGTGGCGGCGCCGGGTCAAGAGTAATGAGTGTAAAGCTGGAAAATCAGTTGCGGTTAATAAATTTAGATATTGCCGGGGAAGTTGGCGGTGCTGCTGCCTTAATTAAAAATTTTCCAGTGACAGTTACCGATGGGAAATTAAATATTGACTTTTCTGCCACCTCTAACAGACCCTCGCTTAGTGCAGTAGAAGTTTATAGTTTTGCTTCTTCGGGACCACTTGCTGTAAACAAGCTAGATATTAAGGGTGCTGCAATAGATAGCGGAATTGAACTTAATTGGATAAGTAATAATGAAAAAGATATCAAATACTATGAAATACAAAGGTCAATCAACAATGTTGAGTTTACTACTTTAGTAATAATATCCCCAACTAATGGGATGGAGTATAATTTTATTGATAGTGATCCTTATGCTACTAATTTTTATCGCATAAGGCAAGTGAATGTAGATGGTAAATTATTATACAGTAAAATCATAAGTATCAATTTTTCTAAGCCATTTGCAATGAAATTGTTTCCCAATCCTGTTAATAATAAAATTAAAATTCAATTTACTGGTATTCATGGTAATCAAAAAGCAATTTTATCTATACATAGTGTATCAGGTAATACTATGAAAAGTATACCGATTATTTTGTCAAACCCGAAAGCAGAAGTTGATGTTTCCTCATTAAGTTCTGGTTTATACATAATGCGGGTTATAAGCAATAATATTATAATTAGCAGCAAATTTTTGAAAAAATAATAGACATTGACGAGCTGTTTGTTCAAAACTGATTTAATGCTATTACCATACACAACATAGTTAAAGCATGCTAATATTTATTTTTAAGTGTTGAGTGAACAACTTATAAATGTAAATAAAGGAGTGCAATATTCTCTTAAATTAGCGTTATGTATTAGTACCTATTATAAAGCCCCAGATTAAACAAGATAATATTTTTGTTTACTATAACTTTAGCAACAACTAGTTTTTTCAAAACACTGACTTAAAAAATATGAACAAACAATTTCTTCGGTTCATGTTAACTCTTATTAGTTTAGATATTATGGTATTAAATCTCTCATTTATTACCACAAATATTATAGCAAAACTTGCCGGTGACCGTCCTATTAAATATTTTTCTTCCGCATTTCCTTATTTATATTATGGCATTTTATTAAACATTATTTGGGTTATAGCCGCATGGTTTGGAGCAATATATGCTGAAAAAAGTATTCTCTCTTTTGAGCTTTTTTTTAGGCGAACAGTAAAAGCCTATCTTTTATGGTTTGTTGGTTGTCTTATTTTATACATATATCCTTTAACCATTGACCGACCCACAAGATTGTTTTTAATAATAATAATATTGACTTATAGTATAGGATTATTTCTTATGCGTTTTCTATATATCCAGATTAAAATTTTCTTTAAAGGAAAGGGGCTTTTAAAACGGATACTCATAATTGGTTATAACGATACATCTAAAAAATTAGCTTCTTATTTTGAGCAGGAAGGTATTAACACGGAGATTTTAGGGTTTACGGAAAATGAACAAAATGTTAATGAGCTTTCTAATTATCCAATTATAAGTAATATTGATTTATCAGTTGAAGTAGCCAAACAACACGAGGTTGATGAAATATTTTCTACTGTTACACCAGAACAATATCCGAAACTTTACCAATTAATTCAACAGGCAGATCAGGAATGCATCAGGTTCAGAATTGTTCCGGATTTCTCGATGTTCATCAGAGGACCATTTCACGTGTCTTATTTCAACGACATGCCTGTTTTACTTTTACGAAGTGAATCTCTTGATGATTTTAATAATTGGCTAAAAAAAAGAATTTTTGATGTGGCGGTAAGCCTGTTAGTAATTGTCTTTATTCTTGTATGGCTTGTGCCTTTACTAAGCATACTTATTATTATAGAATCTAAAGGACCGGTTTTCTTTACACAATTGCGTACGGGAAAAAACAAAAAAAGTTTTCCCTGTTACAAGTTTCGGAGTATGTATGTTAATAACGATTCTGACGTGAAACAAGCGACAAAAAATGATGATAGAGTCACTAAAATCGGTGCTTTTATGAGAAGAACAAGTCTAGATGAGTTCCCTCAATTTATTAATGTTTTTATAGGTAATATGAGTATTGTAGGCCCACGGCCTCATATGGTAAAGCATACTGATGATTATTCAAAAATTGTGAACCAGTATATGGTACGGCATTTTTCAAAGCCAGGAATCACAGGTTGGGCGCAAATTAATGGCTACAGGGGTGAAGTTAATGATCTGCATCAAATAAGGAATCGGGTGGAGTATGATATATGGTATATGGAAAATTGGACCTTGCTTTTGGATATAAAGATTGTATTCTATACGGTATTTAATATTTTACGTGGGGAAAAGAAGGCTTATTAGCTTTATATAAGTCCATAAGATGTTTATACGTATTTCAATGATATTCATAAAGAATTAAATGATAAATCTAAAAGCTGATAGATTTTAGGATTTAAATGATTAGAATCTTAAAGAGCTTTTTATTCTGGCAAATCGTTTGCATCAATAAAGACAACTTATTTATATGAAAAATATTTTGTTTTTATTTTTAGTAATTATTGCTATTCCTGCTGCAAAAGCATCTAGTTATTATTTCTCATCAATTTCAGGTAATGATTTAAGGACACCTCTGGAGGCCAAAAGTCCTTCAACCCCGTGGAAAACTCTTAACAGGCTAAATTTAGTTTTTAGTAACCTATCGCCCGGAGATTCTTTATTGTTAAAAAGAGGCGAAACTTTTTATGGATCTATTATAGTAAATAAATCTGGGAAGCCCGCTTTACCAATAGTTGTAGGAGCATACGGTTCTGGTACTAGACCTGTTATTACTGGATTTATTTCTCTTAAATTGCTCGCTCTGGGAAATAATATTTACCAAAGCCAGACACTCACCCCTTCTACAATAAATGTTGTATTAATAAACGGGTTGTTAACAGGCATGGGTCGTTATCCCCGTAACGATTATTTGATATTTGAATCTCATAATGACAGTTCGTCTTTAGCAGATAACCAATTATCGGCCACTCCCAATTGGACAGGATCAGAATTGGTTCTTCGCAGGCGAAGATGGATATTAGACCGATGCCTGATAACAAACCACTCAGCCAATACAATTACTTATGTTTCTGCATCAACAGGTGAACCCTACAATAAATATGGCTATTTCATTCAAAAAAGCCCTTTAACACTTACTTATCAAAATGCATGGTATTATCATGAACTAACAAAAAAACTAAGCATCTATAGCACTTCAATGCCAACCGATGTAAAAGTTGCTGTAATTGATGATCTGATTAGTAACACCGGAGGGTTTAATTATATAACTTTTGATAATCTTGCCATTAACGGTGCTAATAAAACCGGTATAAATAATGGAAATGGTAAAAACTTTATCATTCAGAATTGCGATATTTCTAACTCCGGGCAGGATGGAATTAGTTTATTCAGCAGGAATAAAATAGTCAATTGCACTATAACAAATTCTCTTAATAATGGTATTATCTATACATCGTCGTTTGATTCAACCATAAATTCTACTGTATCCAATACAGGTATAATAGCGGGGGGAAGCAAAAGTGGCGCAGCTGCAGGTATTGGGATATATGCTACTAACACCAACAGTTTTGTTGAATACAACAGAATAATTAATACTGGTTATAGTGGGATTCACATCGACGGCAATAATAGTGTGGCAAAAAACAATTTTATTGATACTTTTTGTACAATCAAAGATGACGGAGGCGGCATATACACTAATATGAGCGGTAAAAAAGGAAGAAGGATTATTGGAAATATAATAATGGACGGTATTGGTGCCGGCGCAGGAACTGATAATGCCTTAGGCGCTCAGGCATCAGGCATATATATTGACCTTACATCAGACGTTGACCTCGAAGATAATACGATAACAAACTGTAATCTCTATGGCATTTATATGCACAACGCTTCTGAAGTAATTGTAAAAAATAATACGCTAGCTAATAATAACAGGCAATTCGCTATGATTCAGAAAGCCGGGAATAATCTAATCCGAAACAATGTAATGACCCAAAATATATTTTTTTCAAGACTTCAAACACAACCAATATCATATCTCAAATCAGCTTACAATGACACCGGGGTTTTCGGAAAGTTTGACAATAATTATTATGCAATGCCCCTGGATGATAAATTAATAACTTATAATAAGCAAACTAACATTGCAGAAAATAATATCAATCAAAACTCTGACTTGGAAGTTTGGAATGCAAAGTATAACAAAGATGAACCGTTAGGGAGAATTACAAATGCTAACGCAAAAAAGTTTAGCACAAGTAATTCTATAAGATTTGAATATAACCCCACAAAAATGATTAAAACTATTATGCTAAACGGAAATTATGTTGACCTCGAAAATAATAAATATCCAAATAGTATTGTTCTTCAGCCTTACACCTCAGCCATCTTAATAAAAGAAAATTAGCAACTATTTTAAAAGGCTTTTTGTTGTTTTACCGGCGGGTTTCTGCTTATATTCATATGCATAATCGTAGCCGTATCCATTGGCTGTGCTTTTTGAAAAGCCTCTTGACTTTACACCATTGAAAATAACAGCAGGATTAGTTAAAGGATTAATTTTATTATTTGCTGCAATTCTTCTAATGATCATTTTAGGCGTATAATTATGTCTTACAACGTATAAAGTAGCATCACAATAATCCGATAGTAAGTATGTATCGGTAACTGCAAAAAGTGGTGCTGTATCAATAATTACAAAGTCAAAAATGTTTTCTAAATAAAATATTATGTCCTTAACTTTCCCATTCGACAAAAGTTCGGATGGTCCCGGGGGCAGTGTTCCTGCAGGAATAAAAAACAAGTTCTCATGAACTGCTACCCGTTTAATAATTTCTTCTGGCTCTTTTTCTCCACTTAAATAATCACTTATACCTGAAGGTTCTTCAATATTTAAAGTTCTGCCTAAAACCGGATTGTTCAGATCCAGGTCAATCAGAACTACTTTTTTCCCCGTTAGAGCGAGGCTTACTGCAAGGTTCGCCGCAATAAAGCTTTTACCTTCTCCCGGTATACTTGAAGTAATCAGAATCTTTTTTGAATTTTCGCCAATACCTAGAAATGATAGCGCTACTCTTATCTTCCTAAACTCTTCAGCTATAAAGGTTCTTTTACCCGCTTCTATTACGATTGGACTATTTGTTTTTTTATAAGCTATCTCACCTATTATCGGGAAAGAGGTCAGCCGTTCCAATTCATCTCTGTAAAGTACCTTTCCATTTAAAACGTCTTTTGCCGTAACCAAACCAATTGTAATAAGCAGGGCGAGAAAAACAGAGGCCATGTAAATGTATAGTGCCTTGGGAGGACTTACTGGTACTGGCGATGCCTGTGCTGTATCTACAATTCTGCTATCTGAATCAGTACCGGCAGAAGAAAGTACGCTCTCTTCTCTTTTTTGCAGGAGAAAAGAATAAATATTACTTTTTATTGCCTGAGCCCTGCTTATTTCTAACAATTGCTTTTCTTTAGCGGGAATTGTTTGGAGTACGGAATTATAAGAATTGTTGGTGGAATACAGGTTTTGTTTAGTTGATTCCAGGCTCCTTTTCTGGCTTTGCAAGTGACTTAATATGTCTGGCTTTATTTTACTGATCTGCTCTGACACTGAAACTAAAAGAGGGTTGTTTTCGGCAACGGTTTTTTTGAGTTTGTCATAATCAAGTTGGGCATTATATAAATTGTTCGTCAATTGGGTTAACTGGGGATCACTTATGCCAACAGTTGAAGGAACAATAGCCGCACTATTATCTTTTGATTTAACAAACCTTTCCACCTCACCTAATGCGGATAATTGCATATTTACCTCGCTCAGTTTTTGATCATTATTACTCACATTCTGCAAATACAGTTGCCCTTGAGAACTAAGATTAACTGCGCCGGTTCCTGACTTGTATTGTTGGATTTGTCTCTCAATAGAATCTAATTCGTGTGAAACGATATTCAGTCTGCCTTCAACAAAGGCGAGTGTGTTTTTTGCAAGAGTATTCTTTTCATTTACTGCAGCCTCACTATAGCTGTTGAGAAGTTCATTTAAAATATCCTCAGCTCTCCGGGGCACTTCATCTAAATAGGTTAAATCAATAATTGATGATAACTTATTTGAGGCAAAAGCCGAAAGGCCACCTAAATGCCTTTGAGCTGCATTTCTTGGTTGTATAAGAGAAAAATAGATAGGGTAGTTTAAATAATCGTCAACATATTTAGTATTTATAAAAAACCTTAAGTTTCCATAGGGTGTAGCGTACCATTCATTTATTTTGTACCGGTATTTATCGTCCAATAAAACTGTACCATTGTTCTTATTGTATTGCAAATGAATTCTTCCATTCTCAATTATAGAATCGGGATTGGAAACTTCAACTTTTACCGGGGAGGAAACGTAAGCTGATATTAATTTAAATTTTGCATCTTTATAAATTGGTGCATATAAATGTAATTTTCTGGCTACATTTTCCATTAATGTTCGGGAAGTAATAACTTCTATTTCATTTTCAATTATTTTACTTGTATTAATCAAATCGAGAGACTCGGTCAGTTTTGAATCATTAGAGCCTTTTTTTTGATCTTTAATAATTAAAGTAGCACTGGCCTGGTATAAAGGCGTGGCATACCAGAGATACAGGTAAGCAGCTCCCAAACATAATGCTGAAAAAATTAAAAATAAAGGCCAGTATGGTAAATATTTAAATATAAGCGGCCTGCCCGGTGCTTCCTCATTTTCCTGAGAGTTATTTTGTGCTGTATTCATATATATTTATCGATTAAAGCGATAAATTACCAGAGCTATCACTGATACTGCGCTTATAATTGAAGGTAATAATGTACGTGCCAGTGATGCATTCGCCATTTTTGCTTTATTTGGCTCTACATATAAAACGTCATTCGGTTGTAAATAATAATAGGGAGATAGAAAGAAATTTTTTGAGGTAAGATCAATACGCCGAACTTGTTTTCTGCCATTTATCTCCCTGATTAGAAGTACATTTTCTCTTTTACCATAAATTGTTAAATCGCCGGCAAGGCCCAAGGCCTCAAGAAGAGATATTTTTTCACTCGGAGCAGTAACAACTGTTGGTTTAAAAACTTCACCAAGTACTGTTACTTTAAAATTTAAATTACGGATATTAACAATGGGATCCAGGAGAAGCTTTTTTTCAAGAATACTGTTAGTGATAAAGTCTTTTAACTGTTTTTTAGTTAATCCGGTTGCCTTTATATTGCCCAGAATCGGCAATTGTATATACCCATCAGAGTTTACCAAATATCCTGCGGATAATGAAGTAGCCTCGGAAGTGGACGCCCCGCCAAAGTTATTTCCTGTATTAAATATAGCTGATGCCTGGGGATTAAGACTACTTATAGAAATACTAAGTATATCATTGCTTTGGATTATAATGTCTGTAGCATCCAGTTTTGATATAAAACTTGTATCCTGTACATTATCGAAATAAGTAATTTTATTGCTACTTGCGCAAGAGGAAACAAATAATAAAATCACCAAAAAATACAAGGCATAAATCAAGTGGGAAATAGATTTCATTAAGTTAATTTGGGGGCAAAATTAAGTTAATTTTTTTTACAAAAATGAACGCCAAACACTTGAGTAAATTAATTAAATAAAAAATACCCGACATAAAATAAGATTACTTGGCTGCCTTAATAACGTAATACTTTTTAAAAAATTTTTAAAAACTCCAATTCTTTTAAAATTTTCTTTTCTGTACTCTCAACATCTAAATCTATAGGGTAAAATTTATCACCTATAAGTTTTTCATATAGTTGAATATACCGGTTACTAATATTTACCACCCAGTCCTCTGTCATTTCGGGCATTGATTGCCCGGCTTTACCCATAAAATCATTTTCAATTAGCCATTCTCTAACAAATTCTTTACTCAATTGCAGTTGCCTTTCATTATTGGTTTGCCTTTCATAAAACCCTTTGGCATAAAAATATCTTGAGCTGTCGGGAGTATGTATTTCATCCATTAAGCAAATATTATTTTCATCTTTCCCAAATTCATATTTGGTATCAGCTAAAATTAACCCCTTTTCCATAGCCATTTTTTTGCCTCTTTCAAATAATTGTAAGCTATATTTTTCTATTATTCTATAGTCATCTGATGAAACGAGCCTGCTGCTAATAATTTCTTCCCTGCTTATATCTTCATCATGCCCCTCTGTTGCTTTAGTGGAAGGGGTAATGATTGGGGATGAGAAAAAATCATTTTCGTGTAGCCCTTCGGGTAAGATTACTCCACACAATTCTCTCTTGCCGGTTTTATAAGTCCTCCAGGCATGCCCTGTTAAATTTCCTCTTACTACCATCTCCACCCGGAAGGGTGAACATTTTTTTCCAATAGAGACATTTGGTGCAGGGGTGGCAAGCAACCAGTTAGGGCAAATATCTCTTGTTGCTTCAAGCATATGTGCAGCAATTTGATTCAATACTTGTCCTTTATAAGGAATAGAACGTGGAAGTATCACATCAAAAGCTGATATGCGATCGGTGGCAATCATTACCAACCATTTGCCGTTGATTGTATAAACATCACGTACTTTCCCGCTATAAAAATCGGTTTGATAAGGTAATTTGTACACTTGCATAAGCTAAAATAGACCGCAGTTTCCAATTGCACAATTTTAAGCTGGTAATTTTAACGGAGATTAAATAATTTTGCCGACAATTTCACGACCGTTAATCATTTAAAAATCACTAGTATAGATACTTATGAAAAATTATAATATTTTATTTTTTCTGCTAACGAACTTTTTAGGCCATTTTTTATACGCACAAAATAATATAAATGGAAAAATAGTTAATAAAAGATCGGACCCTCTCAATGGAGTTTCAATTCATTTATTAAATTCTAATAGAGGGGTGATTTCAAATTCAGAAGGGAATTTCGTCATAACTGATCTTTTACCTGGCAATTATATTCTCGGGTTTTCTGCTGTAGGCTTTGCTTCAAAAAATCAGCAGGTAAGTATTAATAAGGAGGCGGTGAGCGTAGAGATTATATTAGAGCAAACCTCTCAAAAGTTAGATGAGGTTGTGGTAACTGCACAAAAAAGAGAAGAGTTACTGCAACAGGTACCTGTTAGTATTACTTCGCTTTCTGAAAAAAATGTTACTGACTTTAGGATATGGAACAGCAGAGAACTTACCGGGATTGCTCCTAATTTATACTCTGCTGATCCGGGAGATAAAAGAAATGTGACTTCAATACGCGGCATTGCTACCACTTCTTATGACCCTGCTGTGGCTACATATATAGACGGGGTTAATCAATTTAGCCTTGATACATATATTAGCCCTTTGTTTGATGTAGAACGTATTGAAGTATTGCGTGGCCCGCAGGGCACCCTATACGGCAGAAATGCGATGAGCGGTGTAATTAACATTATTACTAAACAACCCACTAATAAAACCGGTGGATTTGCTGAGATTACTTTAGGTAACAAGGGTGAGCAACGATATAGTGCTGGGATAAAAGCGCCAATAATAAAAGACAAACTATTTATTGGTTTGGCCGGGCTTTATGATGGTTTCAATGGTTATTTTACAAATGTTTTCAATAATTCAAAGTATGATAAGCAACATTCAATTTCAGGTAATTATTATTTAAAATTTTTGCCTGCTCATAGGTGGGCCGCAACCTTAAATGTAAAACACAATAACAACCGCAATAATGGCCCCTTTCCGTTGGTTTTCGGAGCCGAAGAGGCACTTGCTAATCCATATAAATTAAGTCAAAATGCACTAACCAGAATAATAGATAATATTTTCAATACTTCTCTTTCTGTAAACTATTCTGGTACTGCTTTTAATTTTAATTCGCAAACGGCTTATGAAACCAATTACAGGTACTATAACAAACCAATTGATGCAGATTTTTCTTCCGCTGATATACTTACACTAAACAATAATTTTGGCAAAAACTGGAATAATGTTAAAGTATTTACGCAGGAATTTAAATTTAGCTCTCCTGCAAATAATTTATCTAAACTTAACTGGACCACGGGCACTTATTTTTTTCATCAAAGTAGTCCAACCAAAACCGCTACGCGGTATGGCGCTA
>JBDSFG010000032.1:0-4766 GCA_039919615.1 Ginsengibacter sp.
ACTGCCGCCCCCACACCAGCACCTGCCACCGCTCCTATAACAGCGCCCTTTGCACCATGGCTCTCACGCTTTTTTTGAGCATACGTAACTGTTACAGTTAATGTCATCAACATAACTAAACATAATAAGCATAATTTTTTCATACGTTTTATAATTTAAAGGTTATTTAAAAATCGTTCTACAATCAACACACGCTTTATAGAGATTGAGATTGTTGATAGAGCAATATTTACGCCAGTGTTTTTTTTCTATAATATGTTGCGTATTACAAAATACAATTTAAGCTTGTCAGAGATCTATTGATAATCAAAGCCAACATTTAAAGCCCGATTATTATAAGCTGTATATTGCATTTACAAAAGAAGTACAATGAAATATTTCCCTTTAAATCCTGAAATATTTATTCAAAACAGGAAACGGTTTTCAGAAATGATGGAAAAAAATTCTATTGCTATTTTCAACAGCAATGATGAGCTGCCAACCAATGGAGATGCTTTATATCCTTTTAAACAAAATGCTGACCTTTTCTGGCTTACAGGTATTGAACAGGAAGATAGTATGCTCATAATTTTTCCTTCAAACCCTGATCCAAAACATCGTGAAGTGCTTATTCTTACAAGGCCTGTCGAACTCAAAGAGAAATGGGATGGTCGAAGATTAAGGGCAACCGAAGCCCAGGTAATATCCGGAATAAAAACGATTGCCTGGCATGATTCAATTGAAGGAATGTTGCAACCCTGGATACATTTGGCTGATACTGTTTATTTAAACACAAATGAAAATGACCGGAAAGCAAATCATGTTGAAGTAAGAGATTACAGGTTTGCAAAACAAATGCGTAAGCTTTATCCCTTGCATAGCTACCGGAGAAGCGCTAAAATTTTAAAAGAGCTAAGGGCGATAAAAACACCGCTTGAAATTGAAGTGATTCAAAAAGCAATGGATATTACAGGCAATACGTTTAGGAGAGTTTTACAATTTGTAAAACCCGGCGTAATGGAATACGAAATTGAGGCCGAATTATGGCATTCATTTTTATCCCAGAGAGCCACCCGGCCTGCTTATGGAAGCATAATAGCCAGTGGTGACCGGGCCAGAACATTACACTATATAAGCAATAGTGAAGAGTGTAAAGATGGTGAATTAATATTAATGGATTTTGGTGCTGAATATGGTAATTATTGTGCTGACCTTACCCGAACTATTCCTGTAAATGGCAAGTTTACGCCGCGGCAAAAAGAAGTATATAACGCATGTTTACATTTACACCACTATGCAGCAACTATTTTAAAACCAGGAATAAGTATAATTGACTACACAGAGAAAGTAGGAGATGAAGCAACCATTATCTTTCAGAAAATAGGCTTACTAAATAAGGCTGATGTGGAAAACGAAGACCCTGATAACAGGGTCTATCGTAAATTTTTATATCACGGCATTTCCCATCATTTGGGGATTGATGTACATGACGTTGGAACAAGAACCGACCCTGTAAAAGCCGGTATGCTATTTACCATTGAGCCCGGTATTTACATAGAAGAAGAAAAAATGGGAATAAGAATTGAAAATAATTTTTGGATAACGGAAGACGGCAATATTGACCTTATGAAAAATATCCCGATAACGGTAGAAGAGATCGAAACTTTGATGAAGAAGTAAGCCCATGCCCTAAAGGGGTGAACGGGCAGCTGCCTTCTAAAGCGAGAATAAAAAAAATTAAACTTACTGCGGATGACTGAACAAAATACATTCACTGGCAAAGCGACTAACACCATTTTAAAGGACGGCGGCAATAAACATTTCTCCCCTTCCGGGCTGGAGGCGATTCCTAACCTGTTCACACTTCTCAACCTGTTATTTGGCTGTATTGCAATTGTTTTTGCGTTACAAACTGAATCAATAATTATTTATGTAAACGACGAGTTTGGAAGCAGCTTCAATATTCCCGGGAAATTAACCTGGGCAGGGATTTTCATAATACTTGCCGGCATTGTTGATTTTTTAGATGGATTCGTTGCCCGGCTTTTACATGCAACATCTTCTTTGGGAAAACAATTAGATTCTTTATCAGATATAGTAAGTTTTGGTGTGGCTCCCGCAGCAATAATTTACCAGTTACTAAGATTTAGTTTTGCCCGTGAAGAGAATGGCTTAGATGTTTCCATACTCTGGCTGTTACCGGCTTTTATTTTAAGTTGTGCCGCAGCCTGGAGGCTTGGCAAATTTAATATTGATGAAAACCAAAGCCATAATTTCAGAGGGATACCCACGCCTGCTGTAGGTCTGCTTGTAGCATCATTCCCATTAATATTGCATTACAACGCTGCGCTGTTTGGTATTGGAGATATGCTGATAAATAAATGGGTATTGTATGCGTTCATACTGATAGTAAGTTATTTAATGATAAGTGACTTACCGATAATGGGCATGAAGTTTAATGACTATACTTTAAAAAATAATATTCCAAAAATTATCCTTGCAGTAGTAGCGGTGGCGTGTGCTGTTTTTTTACATTGGGCGGCTGTGCCGGTTATTTTCGTTGTGTACATTCTTCTATCTTTGGTTTACAAAAAAGAACTCACATGATTTTTACTGTAGAAATAAAAGTAATGCCCTTAAAAGAATTATTAGATCCCCAGGGCAAAGCCGTATCAGGAGGCTTAAGTAATCTGGGTATAAAATCTGTAAATGATGTGAGGATCGGCAAACATATTCAATTGCAAATAGAAGCCGGTTCAAAAGCAGATGCATTGGTCATCGCAGAAGATGCTGCAAAAAAATTGCTTGCTAATCCCGTAATGGAAGAGTACACCATACAAATTACCTGATTCTTTCAAACGGATTAAGATTGAAATCCCTGTTGTAAATCTACATCGTACATCATAAATCGTACATCGTACATTGCATTCATGCTTTACATCGTTCCTTCTCCCATAGGTAATCTTGCAGATATAACTTTTCGGGCAATTGAAGTTTTAAAATCTGTTGATCTTATTCTTGCCGAAGATACAAGAACTACATCTGTACTGCTTCGCAACTACGATATTCAAAAGCCACTTACTCCTTATCACCAGCATAATGAGCACAAAATTTTACTACATCTCGTAGAACAGCTTATCGGCGGAAAAAAAATGGCACTCATCACTGATGCAGGTACTCCGGGCATTAGTGATCCGGCTTTTTTGCTGGTAAGAGAATGCGTAAAAAATAATATAAAGATAGAGTGCCTGCCGGGTGCCACAGCATTTGTACCGGCATTGGTTAATAGCGGTCTGCCAATTAATCGTTTTGTGTTTGAAGGATTTTTGCCTTTAAAAAAAGGTAGACAAACAATATTGAAACAGCTTGCAGAGGAAGAAAGGACAATGATATTTTATGAATCGCCAATGCGGCTAGTAAAAAGCCTGGAAAGCTTTATTGAATATTTCGGTGCAGAAAGACCATGCTGCGTCAGTCGTGAACTTACAAAGATTTTTGAGGAGAATAAGCGTGGCACATTGCAGGAAGTTTGTGAACACTTTAAACAGAAAGCAGTCAAGGGTGAAGTAGTAATTATCATCCAGGGCAAATAATAAACTAAATTATTAGCATATCATTTGAGCACTCACGAATATTTTTTCTATATAATATTCTATTTTTATCAGCTATAATATTATGAAAACATTTTTGCTTTTATTGTTGCTGGCTGGTTCTTTCAATGCCTCTTCCCAGGATGTCGCTTTCTCAAGAAAAATAGTAGATACACTTACATCTCCATATTTCTGGGGCAGAGGGTATACAAATGATGGCATGAAAAAGACCGCAGATTTTCTTTCAGATCAATTTGAGCATTATGGATTAACACCAATGAATGGCAAAACTTTTCTTCAAAAATTTTCTTACCCGGTCAATACTTTTCCAGGCAAGATGGAACTAACTATTAACGGAACACTTTTACAGCCTGGCAAAGATTTTATTGTGGGCCCGGAAGATAAAGGATTAAAAGCCGAAGGAAGCTTAACCAAAAAAGACAGTGCAAATTTTCTTAATGAAGAAAACAGATTTATCATTCATTTGGCTGATAAGCTTACGTGGTCAGTAGCTCCGGAGGTTGCCGATTATACTTTAATTGATGTAGATAAAAAATATTTTAATGATGAGCCAACCCGGTTCACTGTAAATATTGAGAATAAACTGATCAATAATTTTAAGGCAGCAAATGTTTGCGCAGTTGTGAAAGGAACCGTAAAGCCGGATTCAGTAATTCTTATTACTGCACATTACGATCATCTTGGAGGAATGGGAAAAGATACTTATTTCCCCGGTGCAAACGATAATGCAAGCGGTGTTTCATTGCTGCTTAATCTTGCTCATTATTATGCTGCTCATCCTCAAAACTATACTATTGGTTTTATTTGCTTCGCAGGAGAAGAAGCAGGTTTAGTCGGGTCAAAATTCTTCACGGAAAATCCGTTAGTGCCCTTAAAAAATATCCGCTTTCTTTTAAACACTGATCTTGCAGGTACAGGTGATGAAGGAATTACTGTGGTAAATGCAACAGAATTTCCAAGGGAATTTGCGTATATGAATGAAGTGAATGATGAAGGTAAATTTCTGGTAAAAATTAATCCGAGAGGTAAAGCTGCTATCAGTGATCATTATTTTTTTTCGGAGAAAGGTGTGCCTGCGTTTTTCTTTTATACAATGGGTGGCATCAAAGCATATCACGATGTTTTTGATAAAGCCGAAACCCTTCCACTAAATGAACAGGAAGATCTTTTTAAACT
>JBDSFG010000050.1:0-5715 GCA_039919615.1 Ginsengibacter sp.
GGTTTTAATGACCCTTATTTTCATCTCAAATTAGCCTTAGTGCGGTAAATTTATGAAAATAAAATATCAATAAATTGATTATCAATGCTTTGCCGCCGCACTAAATTTATAGGGTACAAGTCAGGAATAAGTACGCTTATTTGTTCATCACTATATTGCCTGTTATGATTTACCAAGGCCCTTGCATTATTGTGGCTTGCCCATACATGCCCGTTAAAATAATTAAGCGCCTGCCAAAAAGTATCATCACACAAATGTGTGGCATCAAGAATAATATTGAGCCTTTCCATTTCTTTAAGCAAAGCTTTTCCTTCAGGTCCCAACAAACCAGTGGAATCAGTTCCATTAGCATAAAGTCCCGGGCCATAATGTGCAGGCCCCAAAGCACGCAATCCATATTGCCACGCCATCTCTAAATGGGAAATAGTTATTAAAGAATCAGCACCCTCCAGGCTTAAAATATAACCGACAGGCTTTTGCTCATTGTGGTCATTATTCTCCCATAAACTTATATGTTTATCAATTGAGGCCAGATCAGTTATTTGTACCATTTCTCCGGCTTGCTCCATAGCCTTATACCAGGCAAGCTGGCCTTGTGTTTGAGCCCAGTCCTGTTCCGGAGAATTCCAGCCCGGCAATAGACTACCCGGCGATACATATCTTGCAATTTGCGTGGCCACCACCAGTCCAATATTTCCTTGTCTTAATGCAGGTAGAGAAACAGTCGCATTCCCTCTGTCGGGCTTGTCTTTTAATCCCTCCTCTCTTGTATTTATTTCTTCAATAGTAAGCCGCAGGTCACGATTCCATTCCATAGCGTTCATACTGAGATCAAGGTGAGCGTCTATTATAAACATTTTAATAGATAGTTAATAGTTTGTAGTTGGTGGTTTGTAGTTGGAAGTTTGTAGTTTGTAGCATCAGCTTACATTCATGAAAATAAAATTTATTGTTATTGCACTTTTCTTTTGATTTTATAATTGCTGCACTTTGTTTGATTTTTTAACTAACAACTACAAACTAAATATTGATTTTTCTGTCTCTTGCAATAATTTCCCATTCACCACATACTTCATTATTTTTTACAATAAATGCACGCTCATACAAAGCGCAGGTGGGGCAAATGTGAATGGGCAAACCATAGAATACATCGCCAATCTTATAAGAATGATCCGGAATAGTTTCTACCACCAAGTGCTCTTCACTCTGGCTTATAAATTTCAATTCAGGAGCATTTAAAAAATATACCCGGTTAGTTAAATCATTTTCTGCAGATATAGATTTATGGCCGAGGTCAAGACAAAGTTTTGTTTCGCCAGGCAACGAAATAACACGTGAAATAACCAAAGCAGCCGGGAGAAAATTCTGTTCCGGACATGCATTCTGGTAACCTCTGTCCCAATAAATAAAAGTACCGGGGCTACATTCAATATCTTTTCTTTTTGCATGAACAGGAAATGTGGGTGAGCCTCCGGCAACTATAATTGGTTCTACAAAACCGTCTTTAATTAACTGCTTCTGCATATTCTCAACAGTTTCAAAGGCATTGTTACATTCTATAATTCTCTGTTGAATATCTTTTGTTCTTATATGGCCGTCGTATGCATGCAGGCCTATGGGCTTTATCCCTTTCATGCCTATACATTCTTTGTATAGTTCAATGGCTTTATCTCCAGGTGCAATACCAGTCCTGTTCATTCCAACATTCAAATCAATATATACCGGAATTTCTACCTCATTCTCAAACGCTGCATCAGCAATACTTTTAGCAGAAACCGGATTATCAACCAGGCAGGAAAATCTGGTTTTAGGATATTGTTTTATCAATGAGATAAAACGTTGCAGCTTGGGTTCAAATGGTTGATAGGCTAATAATACATCAGGCGCTCCGGCCATCGCAAGCATTTCGGCTTCGGATATTGTTGCACACTTAAATTTATTAATACATGCATCCATCATTAAGGATGTTGCCTCTTTTGTTTTATGTGTTTTTACATGTGGCCGTAATCTTTTTACATCGTCAATCATTGATAATAACACCTGGATATTTTCTTTTACCCTATCAGGATAAATCACCAACGAGGGAGAATCAATGATACTAATATTTTTGATGTGATACCATTCATTTATTTTTTTATCTTCCATACCAATTTATTACTAATACAGCTCAAATATCGCTTCAATTTCAACAGGTATATTTTCCGGCAGAGACCCAACACCCACAGCGCTTCTTACACCAATCCCATTTTCCTCTCCCCACACTTTTTTAAATAATTCACTGCAGCCATTTATAACATACGGATGTTTTTCAAAGTCGGCGGTACAATTGACCATACCTAATACTTTAATCACCCGCTTCACTTTATCAAGGCTTCCAAGATGTTTTTTTATTGTTGCAAGAATAGTTAAGCCAACCTGTTGTGCTGCCAGTTTACCCTGTTCAACATCCATATCATCACCAATGCGGCCCGGGATAAGGCTTCCATCATTTTGGAGAGGACCGTGGCCAGATATATACAAATGATTGCCATCAATTAAAAATGGTTTATACACGCCTATTGGTACAGGCGCCGGCGGAAGAATTAATCCAGTTTGTTCAAAACATTGTTCGGCTGTGATCATTTCCATTTTAAAATATATTTATTGTATTATGAAAAATTTAATTGTAAAAATACATTCCTGCCAACTCATTTATAAAATTATCGAATTATTTAAGTGGAGAATAGCTTTAGTATGGCCCATTGAGAAGTTGAAAAGCCCGTTACAAATAATATTGCAGTAAAGGCAATAAATAACTTACACCACATAATGTAAACGCAATGGAATATCCATTTTATACGTCACAATGCTTATAATGGTTGAATAAGATTGTACGGCAAATGATGAATAGTAAACCTTTATTTTTAGCGATGACGAAGAAGCCATAACTCCGGACTTCTCTTTACAATACCAACCCCTCATAATCAGCTATGAAACCTATCACATTTGAATAGTCGTTAAATTCTTCCTGATCATGCATAGTGGTTATTACAACGCAATTCATTCCGGCATTCTGTGCAGATTCCACGCCTTTGGGTACATCTTCAAATACTAAACAGTTTGTCGCATCTAAATTTAATTCCGTGACGCATTTAAGATATGTTTCAGCATCGGGTTTGCTTTTTGTAACATCGTCGGCACTTACAACTACTTCAAAATATTTTCTTATCTGCAATCCATCCAAAACAAAATCAATGTTGTAGGGGATAGCCGCAGAACCGATTGCCATCTTTATTTTTTTATTACAAGCTTTTTGTAAAAAACTATCCAGCCCGTTTATCAATTTAAGATCGGGTTTATACTCTCTCTGGTATTGCTCTTCCTTTTCAAACCCCATTTTATTTTTTTCTTCTTCAGAAAATCTGCCTGGAAAAACTCTTTCCATAAGCTCATTATTTTTGCCATAACATTGTTCTCTTACTTCATCCATGGAAAGATTTGCACCAAAGTAGTTCACAATCCGATGCCATGCCTTTACATGATAATCCATATCGTCTATCATGGTTCCATTAAGGTCAAAAATAAAAGCTTTGTATTCGGATAATTCAATTTTCATTTTCAATACATTTATTCAAGCCAAAAAACCAGATAATTTTTTTAGTGTGTAATTAGGTCAATAAGTTATAATATTGAACCGGTAAAAATAGCACATCTGATTTGCACGATTGCGCAGTAAAGTTTATTATTTTTATTCATCACGATTTCACCAAAAATATTTTCTGATAAATGTTCTCATTAAAAAATAAAACGGCTATCATCACCGGGGGTGGCAGCGGAATTGGGAAAGCAACCGCTTTATTATTTGCCAGCCAGGGTGCAACAATTCACATTATAGATTTGAACGCAGCAGAGGCGGAAGCTACCGCAAAACAAATAAACGAGTTAAACGGAACAGCAACTCCTCATGTATGTAATGTATCCTCACAGAAAAAAGTTCAGGAGATATTTAAAACGATAGGAGGTATAGATATATTGGTAAATAGTGCGGGTATATCGCATATAGGCACTGCTGAAAATACAAATGAAGAAGATTTTGAAAGGCTGTTTACGGTAAACGTAAAAGGGGTTTATAATTGCCTTCATGAAGCGTTGCCAATCATGAAAAACAAAGGAGGCGTTATTATAAATCTTACTTCTGTAGCCAACAGCATCGGATTGCCAGATCGCTTTGCCTATTCAATGACCAAAGGCGCTGTATATGCTATGACCTTGTCTGTTGCAAGAGATTTTATAAACTACGGGATCCGCTGCAACTGTATATCTCCTGCAAGAGTGCATACTCCTTTTGTAGATGGATTTTTAAAGAAAAATTACCCTGGCAGGGAAGAGGAGATGTTTGAAAAACTATCTAAGGCACAACCTATCGGGCGTATGGCAAAACCTGAAGAAATATCATATCTTATGCTTTATTTGTGTTCTGACGAAGCATCATTTATTACAGGCTGTGATTACCCGATTGATGGAGGGGCTTTAAAACTAAATAATTAGAATAATTTAAATGAAGATTTTATTTTCTGCTTTTTTTTGCATGTTATTGCACAGCAATATTATTGCGCAAACTTATACCCCAACAAAAGAAAATCTTGCAGCAAGAGCAAATTTTCAGGATAATAAATTTGGCATGTTTATTCACTGGGGCCCGTTCAGTATACCGGGTGACGGAGAGTGGGTAATGCAGGTAAGAAACATTACCGTAAATAATTATACCCGCCTTGAAAAATTTTTCAACCCCATTGATTTTAATGCAGCGCAGTGGGTAAGCATAGCAAAAAATGCCGGTATGAAATACATTACTTTGATCACCCGGCATCATGATGGCTTTAGCATGTGGGATACAAAGTTTTCTGACTTCAATATTATGAACACACCTTACCGTAAGGATATTGTTAAGCTTTTAGCAGATGAATGTCACAAACAAAACATTAAATTATTTCTTTACTATTCTCTGCTGGATTGGAGAAGAGATGATTACTCTTACTGGACAGGTAATACAGGGCATGGCACCGGAAGAACCATTCATGGCAACTGGGAAAACTATATTCAGTTTATGAAGAACCAGTTAACCGAATTATTAACCAACTATGGTGAGGTTTCCGGAATTTGGTTTGATGGTTATTGGGATCAGTTGGATAATGCAAATCATGATAACCCTAAACCCCGTGTGGACTGGCATTTCAGGGAGTTGTACGATCTTATTCATAAACTGCAACCCCAATGCCTGGTAGGCAATAATCATCACATTACACCTTTACCGGGAGAAGATTTTCAAATGTTTGAAAAAGACCTTCCCGGGGGAAATACCACTGGCTTTGGAGGGGCATCCGTTTCAGCGTTGCCTGCAGAAACCTGTGAAACAATGAATGATTCATGGGGCTTCAAGATCACTGATTTAAAATATAAATCGGTAAAGCAACTTATTCATTATATAGTAAATGTTACCGGTCGCAATACCAATTTTTTATTGAACATAGGTCCAATGCCAAACGGTGAAATACAAAAAGAGTTTACAGATACCCTTGCTGCTATAGGAAACTGGATGCAGCAAAACGGGCAAAGTATTTATGGAACAAGAGGTAATGTGGCGCCTCCGCAATCATGGGGTGTTATTACTTTAAAAGATAAAACTTTGTATGCACATATATTGAATAAACCCGGAGAGCCTTATATTTTTGTTTC
>JBDSFG010000140.1:0-10708 GCA_039919615.1 Ginsengibacter sp.
CCTAACAGGTTTTAAAAACCTGTTAGGTCTGGAGCAGTACGAGCCAACGGTTTCAGTAAGCACAAAGAAGATCGCTGACAAAGTTCGTATTAGTATAAAAGACAACGGCAATGGCATTCCGCAAAAAGTATTGGATAAAATTTTTCAGCCCTTTTTTACAACAAAACCTACCGGCCAGGGAACTGGTTTGGGTTTATCATTAAGCTATGATATTGTAAAGGCGCATGGTGGTGAGTTGAAGGTGGAAACGAAGGAAGAAGAGGGAAGTGAGTTTATTATACAATTACCAATTATCTGAATCACGGATTTAATAGGATTAAAAGATTACACTGATTAATATAATGCCAGAATTAAAATATAAAGGCATAGCAGAAAAAATCATGGGTGCTTCTTTAGAAGTACATAAGTTTTTATGAAATGGATTTCAAGAATTATCTTTTAAAAAGCTCTTGCTTGGGAGTTGACGCAGGCAGGGCTCTCTTATGAAAGGGAAATTGAGCAGGAAATATTTATGAAGAACTTCCGGAACCGATTGGAACAAGAAAAGCAGACTTTGTTGTAGAAGGAAAAGTATTAGTAGAGTTGAAAGCAATAGTCGAACTTGAAGATGTCCATATCTTGCCCAGGTATTGAATTATTTGAAAGCTTACAAACTAGAAGTTGGCTTGCTGATCAATTTTGGAAGTAAAAGCTTAACCTTTAAAAGAGTCGTGTTCTAAAATGAAATCTGTGCAATCCATAAATCCGATTAGTCAGTGATTCAGACAAGCTATGATATTATAAAAGCGCACCTTGGTGAAATAAAAGTGGAAACGAAAGAAGATGAAGGGACAACATTTATAATTCAAATACATGAGGCAAAATAAATTTATGAAACAATTTATAATATTCCTGCTTTGGTTGTTGCCTGTGTTTGTTGAAGCGCAACCACAACAAGGTAAATTAGATAGCTTGCACCTTGCTTTGCGAAACGCAGCCAATGATACTATCCGTATGGATGCTTACGGTCAACTGGGATCCTATTATCAAATAATAGACGTTGATAGTTCCCATTTTTACCTCGCCAAGAGTTTGTCTATTGCTCGCAAATTGAAGTTAAAGCTATACGAGGCAGGGATACTACACCACCTGGGAAATATGCTGGCCTCGACCAATTATCCACAGGCGCTCCAAATATTATTACAGGCATTAAAAATAACAGACGATCCGGCAAGTGAAAAAAATGTCTGGCACTTACCAGTTGGCATGACTCCTCACACTGAAAGGCTTAAAAGATTGGGCTATACTCATTTCAATTTGGCGCGACTATATAGTAATACCGGCGATACGGAAAAGCAAATTTCGAGTTTACTCCAGACAAAACACCTTGCCGAATTTGTTCACGATCCAGATTTGAATTTGCTAGCAAATTATAGACTGGGAGATGTATATTTTTCTAAACTTAACAAATTAGACTCAGCACTTTATTTTGAACAACGGGCATTAAGCTTTTATTCAAAATCTGCAAATAAGACCTTGGTTGGATTTCTTTATAACACTCTTGGAAGAATTTATCAGGAAAAGGGAAATTTTAATCTATCAAAAGATGCCTTGCAAAAAGGCCTGAAATTAATGCAGGAACAAAATAATCGAGCCGCCGTCGGGGCCCTTTCTCTTTCACTAAGCAATTTGTATAAAATGATTGCTAAACCAGACTCCAGCCTACTGTACGCAAATTTTGCGCTGGAAACTTACAAACTTTTTAACGACCAAATGGCAATCGCAAATGCATATTCTTCAATTTCATCCGCGTATGGCGAACAAAAAAAAACTGACAGTGCTTTTGCATATCTACAATTAGCCACTGCATTACATGATAGCCTTAATAATGTAGAAAGAAAAAATCTGCTGGCTTATCAAAATGTGGGTTTTGATGAGCAAATGCGTCTTAAAAATCTGGAGGATGAAAAAATTCAAACACAAACTAAAATCAGGACATATACCATGCTTGCAGGCATAGCAGTTTTTATGCTAACTGCTTTTCTGTTGTATAAAAATACCCGCAATCGCAAAAAAGCAAATGAGTTATTGCAAAAGCAAAAAGAAGAAATTGCAGAACAGAAAGAGAATGTGGAACAAACATTAGTTGAATTGAAATCCACCCAAGCCCAACTAATCCAATCAGAAAAAATGGCAAGCCTTGGTGAACTTACTGCAGGCATTGCTCATGAAATTCAAAACCCGTTAAACTTCGTGAATAATTTTTCAGAAGTGAATACAGAGTTGATAGATGAATTGAATGAAGAAGCCGACAAGGGAAATTTAGATGAAGTAAAAGCAATTGCAAAAGACATTAAAGAAAATGAACAAAAAATAAATCACCATGGTAAACGAGCTGATGCTATTGTGAAGGGAATGTTGCAACACAGCCGCAGCAGCAGTAGCGTAAAAGAACCAACAGACATAAATGCTTTAGCTGATGAATATCTGCGCCTCTGCTATCATGGGTTAAGAGCAAAAGACAAATCTTTCAATGCTACAATTAAAACCGATTTTGACGATACAATCGGAAAAATAAGTATCATTCCGCAGGATATTGGAAGAGTATTATTAAATCTGCTGACGAATGCATTCTATGCCGCGAATGAAAAAAAGAAGCAGGCAGAGCAAGACCTAACAGGTTTTAAAAACCTGTTAGGTCTGGAGCAGTACGAGCCAACGGTTTCAGTAAGCACAAAGAAGATCGCTGACAAAGTTCTTATTAGTGTAAAAGACAACGGCAATGGCATTCCGCAAAAAGTACTGGATAAAATCTTTCAGCCCTTTTTTACAACTAAACCTACAGGGCAAGGCACCGGCTTAGGTTTGAGTTTGAGCTACGATATTATTAAAGCTCATGGCGGTGAGATTAAAGTGGAAACAAAGGAAGGTGGGGGAACGGAATTTAGAATTCAATTGCCTATTGTCTGAAGTGAGATTAATGGGATGGAGGGGGATTTATGAGAGACCCTATTTTTAAATCTCATCCATCCCACAAATCCTATAAATCGTGGTTCAGACAAAAAGCACATGGCGGAGAAATAAAAGTGGAAACAAAAGAAGGGGAGGGAGCGAATTTATTATTCAACTGCCATTCGTCTGCACTGGGATTAATGGGATGGATGGGATTTAGAGAAAAACTATTTTTAAATCCCACTCAACCCCCATAATCCTATAAATCCTAGTTTTGATACAGAGTAAGGGAAGAGTTATAAAAGATATTTTTTTAAAAGTTTATTATTACTTTACTAACCTTTGGTAAAACTGATCGCTCCATAATCAAAATAAAAGAAGGGTATTTATGACTATTGAACCAATAATTATTTTTTTTCTTTTAAGAGATCTTCGCAAAATTCTAAGGACAACATCTCCCCGTCCGGCGTGGGACAGGAACTTAAAGATTGCCCTGTATGCTGTGGTGGCCCTGTTTATTGCTGATATAATTATAAAAGATGAGAGAGTAACAGTTTGGATTTGGCACGTTGCTATTTTAGTAGTAATTGGCATGGCCTACTTTAATGCGGTATTCATTGCTGCCCGACCCGTAATATTGGCAGTTTTACCCTTTACATTATTATTATTAGTTGAAGATATATTTAAATTAATGCTGGGCAACCAATACGGTGTAATAAATATTTACGTGACTGTTGCCGGTGTATTTTCAGTAGTGTGGATGGTTGCAATGCTGGTAGTTTCGAGGAAACAACAAAAAGCTCTTGAGAGAGAACGCAAAAAAACATATGAGGAAGAGCAACAAAAAATATGGATGGCTGAACGAAAAGCTGAGCTAGAGAATATTGTAGCAGACAGAACAGCAGAGTTAACCCTTCAAAAAGAGGAGCTTGAAAAAGCCCTGGTTGAAGTAAAAACAACACAAGCCCAGCTTATTCAGCAGGAGAAACTTGCTTCACTTGGCGAGCTTACCGCAGGCATTGCGCATGAAATTCAAAATCCGCTAAATTTTGTAAACAACTTTTCTGATGTAAGCGCAGAATTGCTCGCTGAACTTAAAGCTGACATATTGCAAAAGCTTCCTGATCCTGACAAAAAAAATGCAAACGAGATACTAAGTCATCTTACCCAAAATCTGGAAAAAATAACACATCACGGAAAAAGGGCCGATTCCATAGTAAAAAGTATGATGCAACACTCACGAAGCAGTACAGGCCAGAAAGAAGCTACAGACATTAATGACCTTGCTGATGAATATCTTCGCCTGTCTTATCATGGGCTAAGATCTAAAGACAAAAGTTTTAATGTCCAGCTAAGCACCCAACTCGACGATAAAATAGGAAAGGTTAAGGTAGTAACTCAGGATATAGGGCGTGTGCTGTTAAACCTTTATAACAATGCTTTTTATTCAGTACAGAAAAAGAAAAAAGAGCTTGGGAATATATTTTCACCGGCCGTAAGTGTAAGTACCAAATTTCTTGATAACGCTTTGGAAATCCGGGTTAAAGATAATGGTAGCGGTATCCCGGAACATCTGTTAGCGAAAGTTTATCAACCATTTTTTTCTACAAAGCCTGCAGGGCAGGGAATAGGTCTCGGCCTCTCATTAAGCTATGATATAATTAAAGCACATGGCGGAAAAATAAAAGTAAATACAAAGGAAGGTGAGGGTGCAGAGTTTATAATTCAACTTCCAGTTGTATGAACAGGGATTTATATGAAATGAATGGGATTTATATGAAATGATTTAATCCAGCGTCCTATAAATCATGGTTCAGGCACAACTGTACAAAACTTCAGCATATGAAATATGAGCAGGCATATCGCTTTTTAATACCAAAACTAGAACAGGAGCTTCCTGATCATCTTACTTATCACAACGCTCAACATACTAAAGATATTTTAAAGATTGCTGAACACCTGTGCGATTCTGAAAAGGTTACCGGGAAAGAAAAAGAACTACTTCTCACTGCGGTATTATTTCACGATTCAGGCTTTATCAAAGGCCATATTGATCATGAAGAATACTCGTGCAAAATAGCAAGGGAAAGTTTGCATGCCTTTAACTACAGCAAAGAAAATATAGATACAATTTGTTCCCTTATTATGGCTACCACCTTACCTCATAAGCCAATTAATTTGTTGGAACAAATTATCTGTGATGCTGATCTGCATTACCTGGGTACCACTCATTATTTTGCTTTTGCCAATAAGCTTTATGGCGAGTATAAAAGGCAGGGCCTTGTAAAGGATCACCAGGACTGGCACAAAAAGCAAATAATTTTTTTAGAGGAACATGAATATTTTACCCGGTCTGCTATTAAGGAATATGGTTCGTTTAAAAAGCAAAATCTGCAGTTGCTTAAAAAGAAGTCGCCAAAGAAGCATGAGAATAAAATACTTATTACAATTGGCGACTGGACCTTAATTGTGTTTGGAGCGGTAACGGCCAGCTTTGGGTTAAATGGTTTTCTTGTACCTAACGGATTTTTCGATGGCGGAGTTTCAGGTATTGCTCTTCTTCTCCACGAAATATTTCACCTAAACTTGTCTATGTTAATCATCTTGTTAAATGTGCCGATAGTTATTCTAAGTTATTTTGGTACCGGAAAAAGTTTTGCCATTAAAACAATTGTTGCAATTGTGTTATTGGGCGCCTGTCTTTATGTTATACCCTATCCGGTAGCTACACGTGATCATTTATTGGTGGCGGTGTTTGGGGGCTTTTTTATCGGTCTGGGTAGCGGTCTCGCCATCCGCGGCGGCTGTGCTCTTGATGGCTCCGAAATACTGGCAATGTATACCATTAGAAAAATAAGTTTTACAATTAGTGAAATAATATTAGCCATTAACATCCTTATATTTTCGGTGGCTGCTTTAAAGTTTGGGTTGGAAACCGCATTGTATTCTATCCTCACTTATTTTGCTGCATCACAAACTATAGGATATGTTATTGAAGGTATAGAAGCCTACACCGGGGTTACCATTATTTCAGAACATAGCGAAATGATAAAAAGACGATTGGTAAATGAAATGGGAAGAGGTATCACTGTTTATAAAGGTGAAAGAGGTTTTTTGCCGGATAATTTTGAAGTAAGCGAAGATTGCGATATTATCTTTACGGTAATTACCCGGCTTGAACTCAGTAAATTAAAAAACCTTGTTCAGCAGGCAGACCCAAAATCATTTGTATTTGCAAGTACCATTAAAGAGGCATCAGGCGGTGTAATTAAGCGCAAAAAAGCGCATTGAAAAATATTTAGTTTTAACTGTTTTATGATAGATGTTTTCCGGTATTTTATAAATTATAAGATTGCATTGCCAAAGCCTGTTAAGAAAAGCCCGGATCAGCCAAGCTTTATTTCTAATTTTTTACATTATCAAAAACTAAAAGCATGAAAAATCTTATCGCAATTTGCCTTCTTACTTTTATTATTAGTTGCCAGCAGAAACAAAAGCCTTTCAACACTATTGGCAGTATAGAACGATTAGATCCGGCATTAGATAAAATTATTTCTTTTGATGCAAAACCGGAAATTATTGCAGATGGTCTGGACTGGAGCGAAGGCCCCGTATGGGTAGAAAGCCAACATATGCTTTTGTTCTCAGATGTGCCGCGTGATACCATTTTTAAGTGGACTGAAGAAAGAGGTAAAGAAGTTTACCTTACTCCTTCAGGCTATAGCGACACCTTAAAAAGAGGAGGAGAGATGGGCTCCAACGGATTGGTGATTGATAAAAACGGCAATCTTGTTTTATCCCAGCACGGTAACCGGCAAATGGCAAAAATGGAAGCCCCGCTTTATAAACCTGAAGCAAAATATTCTCCGGTTGCCAATCTTTACAACGGTAAAAAATTCAACAGCCCCAATGATGCAGTGTACAATAGCAGCGGCGAATTATTCTTTACTGATCCTCCTTATGGATTAGAAAAACAAATAGAGGATCCAAAAAAAGAAATTCCTTTCCAGGGAGTTTATAAAGTAAAAACAAATGGCCAGGTTATACTTGTTACTGATTCACTTACACGGCCTAATGGCATAGCTTTTTTCCCCGGTGAAAAAACATTGCTGGTGGCAAATTCAGATTCCAAAAAGCCTAACTGGTATGCATTTGATGTTTCCGGTGATACAGTTACCAATGCAAGAATATTTTATAGCGCTGCCGGATATGATAGCAGACTGAAGGGCTTGCCCGATGGAATGAAAATAGATAAGAATGGAAACGTATTTGCATCAGGGCCTGGTGGTATCTGGATTTTTAGCAACGAGGGAAAATTATTGGGTAAAATAAAGTTAACCGATGCTACTTCTAATTGCGCTTTTTCACCGGATGAAAAAACGTTGTATATAACTAATGATATGCATATTTTGAGGTTGAAGATGAGAGAGTAGAGAAAGTGAACACACATCAGCTTTAGTATCCTTTCATTTTTGATTTACGCATGATATTATAGATAACAAGTCCTGCACCGGCGAATATGATCCCTGCCAAAGGGCCGTATCCAAATTTTGTAGGCAGGTAATCACCAATAATAAGCCCGGCACCTACACCACCACCGATTATACCCACCTGTATCCAAAAATCACTTCTAGAAAGATTAGGATCCATGCCTTTTTCTATTAGTGCCAGCCGCTCCCTGTTTTTTGCCGTTATGTACAGATAAAAAATAGCAACAATACTTAATAAAATAAGCACGATAATTAAAACAAATAAAAACGGGGATAAGAAATTATTTTGCATGATGATATATTTTAAACATTTGACAGCCGTATTGTATACTCAGGTTACATCATGTTTAAAAATTATTTTGTAACCGGAACTTTATAAATGTTGTCTGATAATATGTGACAAACCAGTATGACCTGATAATTATACAAAAGGTATTAGCGGGAGATGTGCAGGCGTACGCAACTCTGGTTAATCATTATAAAGATATGGCGCTAAGCCTTGCTTATAACATTTTGTTGAACAGGGAAGAGGCCGAAGAAGCAGCACAAGATGCCTTTGTGAAAGCATATACTTCCCTGAGGTCGTTTAAAGGAAACGCCAGGTTTTCAACCTGGGTATATCGGATCATTGTAAATACTGCGTTAAATAAAAAGAAGACCAGAAAGTATTTTTCGGTAGAATTACATGAATCGCTTGATGAAGAACTTCCTTTGGAATTAAATAATGTTGTCATAACAAATACTAACGCTGAACATAAAAAATATATACAGCTTGCTATGAGATCTTTAAATGATAATGAGCGTATTTGTATCGCATTATACTACCTCAACGAATTATCTGTAGAAGAGATCAATGAATTGACCGGTATATCAACATCTAATATAAAAGTACTTTTACACAGGGCCAGAAAAAATCTCTACAAGGCGCTTCACCATTATTTAAAAGATGAAATAACCAACTTAATATAACAGCAATGGAACAGGATAAACAACTCAAAGAAATACTTTTGAAAGGAAGTGAAATTGCTTCTGCAAATTTTACCGATAATATTATGAAAAGAGTAAATAACCTATTAGAAAAAACATATTATTATCAGCCATTAATGAGCGGCAAAATAAAAAAAGCTTTCCTTATTACCTTTGCAGGCTTAGTAATGTTGATTTTGATTTTGTGCTTAATCGGCGCTGCAGATATTACCTTCATTAACCGGATAAAACTTACACAGTTTCCGGATTCGATCTATCATAAAATCCTTTACTTTATAATTTTATTCTGGATTGTATTCACAACAAACTCTTTCATCCAAAAAAATAAATTTAAAATATATTAAGTTATTACTGTTTCAACATCATGGGGAAATAACAAGCTTTTTTCTTATCCCAATGTTTGGTAAAAAACCGGTTGGCAAGCCTATCAGTGGGAGGTACGCACAAACTTTGTAAACGTATCTATGCTTGTATGGTCCCGGCATATCGAAGTTCATCTTTATGGAATTAAAAACTAAAAGTAACGGCTACATTAGGCATTAGGAAACGTTAATAAAATTGAACCAGTTTATTATAAGAAAAGAATCGCATAAATTTAAGGATAGTTTATTCCTTAATTGAATTACTGATTTCTTAACATCTTCAAAACGTATTTTACGTATATAAAATCAAAAAAAATTATATGAAACTTTTATATTCAATCTTTATTGCCTCAGCAATGTTGTTTACACTTACAGGCTGTGCCCAAAAACCCCAAAAGCCTGAAGAAATTTCTCATAAGCTTAATAAAAAAGAAATGTCAAAATTAAGCCAGGCAACATTTTCCGCAGGTTGCTTTTGGCATGAAGAGGCTTTATTTGAAAGTGTAAAAGGTGTTAAGGAAGCTATATCAGGATATGCCGGGGGCCGCACATCTGATCCTACTTATGAGGGTATTGAAAGTGGCTCCACAGGCCATGCAGAAACAGTGAATGTATATTATGATTCTTCACTAATATCTTTTCCTACTCTATTACAAGTCTATTTCGCAGGCCAGGATCCTACCCAGGTAAATGGGCAGGGGCCAGACCAGGGAACTCAATACAGATCAATAGCATTCTATAGAAATAATGCTGAAAAAATAATGATTGAAGACTATATTAAAAAATTGACTTCCTCCGGAAAATATAACAAACCAATTGCTGCACAAGTTGCTCCGCTCACAAAATTCTGGCAGGCTGAAGATTATCATCAGGACTACATAAAGCACAATCCCGGTGGCGGATACGTGCAAAATGTTTCTATTCCCGAAATACAACACTTTCAAAGGCAATATCCTGAACTGATAAAGCCAGATCATAAATATTAGAATCTCTTCAATTACACCTCTTCTAAAACCACAGCATATTTTGTTTTATGGTTTTGTTACTTTAATTTTACAAGGTATACAGGCGGATTTGTTTATTGTTCATCCTGTATGATTCCCTTTTAACGGGATATCTGAACTAATAAACGAAAACATTCTGTAAAGCTCTCCAGGATTTAGAATTTCGTTAAAAGTTTATTGATATTTTTTGGGATGTGCCGGCTGTGAGTTATCATGGCGTGTTGCCTGCCAATTTATAATTATTAATTCTATAAAAATGAATAAAACAATTCAGGATTGTTTAAAGGAAAAGATACTTATCATCGATGGAGCCATGGGCACAATGATACAGCAGTACAAGCTGGAGGAGAAAGATTATAGGGGACAAAGATTTAAAGACTGGCATACTGATGTAAAAGGTAATAATGATCTTTTAAGCATAACGCAACCGCATATCATTGAAGCGATCCATATAAAATACCTGGAAGCAGGGGCAGATATTATTGAAACCAACACTTTCAGCAGTACATCAATTGCCCAGGCGGATTATGATATGCAATCGCTGGCATACGAACTAAATATTGCCGCCGCAAAGTGTGCAAGAAATGCAATAGATAAATTTCTCTCTTCTCCTGAAGGCAGGGGCCGGGAGGTTGCTTTTGTAGCCGGTGCAATCGGTCCTTTAAATAAAACCTTAAGCCTTTCCCCGGATGTAAACAATCCCGGTTACCGGGCTGTAACATTTGATGAGGTGGCTAATGCTTACACCGAACAAATAAAAGGGTTAGTTGATGGCGGCGTAGATGTCTTATTGATAGAAACAATTTTTGATACGCTCAATGCAAAGGCAGCCATCTACGCAATAAAGAAATTTTTCAGAGATCGTAAAAAAGCCCCCCTTGGGGGCGGAGTTTTGGAGGGAGCTGAGTTGCCCATTATGATCAGTGGAACGATC
>JBDSFG010000148.1:0-30675 GCA_039919615.1 Ginsengibacter sp.
TGATTAATAATATTGCGAAAGGTTATGGTGGCGTTTCGGTTTTCGCTGGTGTAGGTGAGCGTACCCGCGAAGGAAATGACCTGATGCGTGAAATGATTGAAGCAGGTATCATGAACTATGGTGAAAAATTCAAGCATAGTATGGAAGAAGGAGGTTGGGATCTTGACTCGGTAGATATGGAGGATTTAAAAGATTCAAAAGCAACTTTTGTATTTGGACAAATGAATGAGCCCCCCGGTGCAAGAGCCAGGGTTGCTTTAAGCGGATTGACCATTGCGGAATATTTCCGTGATGGAGATGGAACTGGTAAAGGAAAAGATATTTTATTTTTTGTTGATAATATATTCCGTTTTACACAAGCAGGATCCGAGGTTTCAGCTTTGTTAGGACGTATGCCATCAGCGGTAGGTTACCAGCCAACGCTTGCAACAGAAATGGGATTGATGCAGGAAAGAATTACTTCTACAAAGAATGGTTCTATCACTTCGGTGCAGGCGGTTTATGTGCCTGCAGATGATTTAACTGATCCGGCTCCTGCAACAACATTTGCTCACCTTGATGCCACAACGGTATTAAGCCGCAAGATCGCCGATCTTGGAATTTATCCCGCCGTTGATCCTTTGGATTCTACATCGAGAATTCTTACTCCGGCAATTGTAGGGGATGCACATTATAATTGTGCCAACAGGGTAAAATTAACGTTGCAGCGTTATAAAGAATTGCAGGATATAATCGCTATCCTTGGCCTTGATGAATTAAGTGATGAAGATAAATTGATCGTTAGCCGTGCAAGACGTGTTCAACGTTTCTTATCCCAGCCTTTCCATGTGGCTGAGCAGTTCACCGGTTTAAAAGGAGTTCTTGTTTCAATTGAAGACACTATCAGAGGATTCAATGCTATTATGGATGGTGAAGTTGACGAATATCCTGAAGCAGCTTTTAATCTTGTTGGTACTTTGGAAGATGCTATTGAAAAAGGAAGAAAAATGATTGAGGCTGCAAACGCGTAAAAAGAGATTTTAGTAAAGAGTACTGAGTATTTAGATTGTTTTAGGATGCACAACTTTAGAGAGTTAAAGATATGGCAGAGATCAATGGATTTTGTTGTGGATGTTTATAAAATAACTAAAGAATTTCCTCGCTCATTACCTAACATCTCTGTACTAAATACTAATATCTTTCTACTATGACATTAGAAATACTTACACCAGAACGGAAAGTTTTTAGCGGAGAAGTTTATGGTGTTCAACTCCCGGGTATAGATGGTTCATTTGAAGTTTTAGAAAAACATGCTCCACTTGTAAGCGCTTTAAAAGCCGGTAAGCTTAAAGTTTTAAAAGATAAAAGTTCAGCTTCGTACTATACAATTCAAAGCGGTTTTGTTGAGGTGATTAATAATACAACTACGGTGTTGGTGGAAGGTGCGATGCAAGAATAATTTTATATAGTTTAAGCACGCTCCTTGTATCAGGCAAATTGCCTTTTCAACTGCAAGTAACTCCATGCCGTAAAAGGCAGTAATACAATACACAACCACGCCGCATCTGTTTTTATAAGCGAAAAGAGCAATAAAGAAACCAGTAATACATAAAAAGGATAGAGCAAAAACAACGATCCCACAACAATAGAATCAAAATGATCCTCTGCTTTATTTTTTAGTAAAAGTGTTACGGGAAAATACAAGGGCAAATGCAGCAGCCACCCTGCAACTGCGGGAATAATCAGCAATATTTTTTTAAGTAAAGGCTGATGCACATAGAATTGTTTTTTTATTTTTTGTTTATCGCTGCTGTCAATTTCTATTACTAATTTTTTTAATTGTTCATTTAACGCTGCATTAAAATCTATAACAGGTTTGTTGCTATTTGTGTTAAGGTCAAAACCATCGGCCGTAATCGCTTCACCAAAATTCAGGAAAACATTTTTACCAAAAATTCTGAATGAACTATAATTTATACCAAGAGGAATAACCTTTAGCGGAACGTATTGCTGCCATGCACTTATAGCCAGTCTTGCTGTTCCTTTTTTTAATGGTCGCAGATGCCATTCATTTACGCACCGGCCCTCACTAAAAATTAAAACAATGCCTTTCTTTTTAAAGATCTCAATACACTCCTCAAAAGTTGTATAGTTAAATTCGAGATTTTCCGCGCCTTCGCTTTGCCTGTAAACCGGTAACATATTCAGTGAGTGAAGCAGTTTGGTAAAAAAATTATTTGCAAATGCATCTCCCCTGGCGAGAGAATAAATAGGTTGTTTAAAAAGAGTTGCCAGAATTATAGCATCTAAAAAAGAATTGGGATGATTAGCTGCAATTATAACAGGCCCCTGCATTAAAAGGGCACCAGGCTTATTTATATAAATTTTTCTGCAATAAAAATGCAGCGCAATTCTTGCCGGTAATTTTAAAAGAGTATAAAGCAATCTTTTTCGGTAATATAGGATTTTTATGACTGGCTAATAATATTACCCGGAATTTTATTTATAAGAGTTAAGAGGCGTGTTGTTTCTTTCCTTTGTAGCCAACATAAATTCTTCTGTCATCTTTAAGGTAATAGCGTCCGCCGCCTGATCCTATAAATATTTCTTCTCCCCTTGGGCCAACCATATCTTCATCAAGGCTTTCCACTGTTGTCGGCGCTATCTTAGTCTGGTTATGCGTTTTTTCATTCCGGAAAACGAGTGCCACAAGGGCCACAAGAAGGATAGATATAAAGAAAGCTAACTTTTTCATATTTAAATATTTTTTAAAAAATTAATTACAAGAAGCCGGCCAAAATGTTATGCTTAATTTAGTTGTGGGTCAATAGGAAAGTTGATCATCATTTCATAGTCGCCTCCCAAGTGCTTTAATGAATCTTTCCAGATATTTTCAGGCTTACTGTGAAAAAGTAACTTGCGTGTAGCTTCTGCTATCAACCAGCTTTTTTCTTTCATCTCATCGTCAATTTGCTTTTCGGCCCAGCCACTATACCCTATAAAAAATTTTATCTTTTTAAAATCAATTTGATTAATTTTTATAAGGGCCATTACGCTTTCAAAATTGCCGCCCCAATACACTCCGTTAAATACCTCCTCTCCGCCTGAAATAATATCGGGATACTGATGAAGAAAATGAATGGTATCTTTTTGCACGGGGCCGCCAGAATATAACGGTATTGAATATCCTTCAAATTCTGGTAAAAAATCACCGAGTGTCTTAGAAAATAATTTATTTAAAACAAAGCCAAAACTGCCCTCTTCTTTGTGCTCACATAAAAAAATAACCGTACGCATAAAATTCGGATCCTTCAAAAAAGGATTAGCTATCAGTAAGGTTCCTTTTGCCGGGGATATCATTATTCTAAATTATATTTAATTGTTTAACTACATTAACTTGCTTAATTCGTTTTATAAAATAAAATAATAATAACTGGAAATCCTAAATTTTCGTATCCGCAGTTTTTTTGCGGGTCGCTTCTTTAAATTTGTACCTGATACATGAAGAAAATATTTCCAATTATAACGGTCCTCGTTTTTCTTTCCCTGCTTGGAATAATATTTTTTCAGGTGCTTTGGATAAGGCAGGCATTGGAAGCAAGAGAACAGCAATTTGAAGAAAGTATTAAACTTGTAACTGCCACTGCCGGTAATGATCTCATTGAAGAAAAAGGCAAATTATCCCCATTTGACAGGAGGGCAAAAGACGCATTATTCCCCCTTAACATTTTTCCTCCTACTATAACACATAAGTTTAGCAGGGATGAAATAAGGGCGAAGATAAAAAATGCTTTCCAAAAGCAGATGCATGAAAGGATCCCCTTTGAGTTTGCCATAACTACAACGTCAATGATGGGAGAAGAACTACAATCCGAAGATTTTTTTAAGCTTTACCAGGATTCCGCCAATAATAAAACATTTGTATACGCATTGGAATCTCCCAGTGGCAGCATCTCTGAAGGAGTATCGCCGGAAGAATTATTAGTTATAATAGTACCACATGTAAAAAGTATAATCTGGAAACAAATGTCGTGGATGGTTTCAGGAGCAATTTTATTTACGATTATAATTTTTTGTGCTTTCTTTTTAACCATAAAGGCGCTGCTTAAGCAGAAAAAATTAAGTGAAATAAAATCTGATTTTATTAATAACATGACCCATGAATTTAAAACCCCTTTAGCTACTATTTCGCTTGCCATTGATGCTTTAAGAAATGAAAAAGTGATAAATGACCGTGACAAGATGAATTATTTTGCCGGCATAATTAAGGATGAAAATAAGCGAATGGATAAGCAGGTAGAAACTATACTGCAGGCGGCATTGCTGGATAAACAGCAAATTCAGTTAAATCTGAAAGTGAGCCATGCCCATGATCTCATTAACAGCGCTCTAAACAATATAAAATTACCAGTTGAAGAAAAACAAGGTAAGCTTGATATTCAACTTACAGCACAAAGGGATAACATACTTGCAGACGAAGTTCATTTTACCAATTTAATAAATAACCTGTTGGATAATGCTGTAAAGTATTCTAAAGAAAATCCATGCATAAAAATTACCACATCTAACCAATCTAATCAGTTACGAATTAAAATTGAAGACAATGGGATTGGAATGAGCAAGGAAACATTAAACAGGATATTTGAAAAATTTTATCGGGCCCATACAGGCAACTTACATAATGTAAAGGGGTTTGGCTTAGGCTTAAGTTATGTAAAAACTATTGTAAAAGCTCATAATGGAAAAATAAAAGCCGATAGCACTTTAGGCAAAGGTTCTTGTTTTATTATTGACATACCTCTTGTTAATCCGGAATCAAATTGATAAAAATTTCCCCTCTTTTATTCTTTCAGTTTCAAAAAACCAAGGCGTAGAATTCACTCATCTCAATCATCAACATCTATTGAGATAATTGTATCGTGGCCTTTTATTATTTTAAAAAACAAAGTGGATAAAAATTTATTTAAATTAAGTTGGCTTAGTGGGAAAAAGTGTTATTTTGTGGAGGTTTCCTTTTCTAGTTATATAATTCATTGTAAATGATAGGATTTATAGGCGAATATGAGGCTACTTTAGATGCTAAAGGAAGATTTCTTTTGCCTGCTGGTTTTAAAAAACAATTACCTGAAAGCGCAACGGAAAATTTTGTTGTTAACCGTGGCTTTGAAAAATGCCTGAGCCTCTATCCGATGAAAAGCTGGAAACCGATTTTTGCTGAGATAAGTGAGTTAAATGATTTTGATCCAAAGGTGAGGCAGTTCAGGAGATATTTTTTAAATGGAGCCACACAACTTGAACTTGATAGCGCAAGTCGGTTACTGTTACCCAAAAACTTAATGGAGTATGCAGGTTTGGAAAAAGATATAGTGCTGGTTTCAGCAGTGAATAAAATTGAGATATGGGACAAAAATAAATACCAACAGTTCTTTGAAACTTTTTCTCCGGATGCTTTCAGCAACCTGGCAAAGGAGGTAATGGCGGGAGATCAAAATAAAACACTCTGATTATGCAAAGTGGCATATACCATGTGCCGGTAATGTTGGATGAAGTGATAGAAGGATTGCAGATAAAACCAAATGGTATATATGTTGATTGCACATTTGGGGGTGGAGGCCATAGTAAAGTTATTCTTTCTCATTTAAATCAGAACGGAAAGCTTTTTGTATTCGACCAGGATGAAGACGCAAAAAAAAAATGTTCCTGATGATGACCGGTTGATTTTTATTCCACACAATTTCCGGCATTTGCAGCGCTTTTTGCGGCTACATAAAGTTGCTAAGGTAAATGGAGTTTTAGCAGACCTTGGTATTTCAAGTTACCAGGTTAATGAGCCTGAAAGGGGCTTCTCATTCCGGTTTAATGCTGCATTAGATATGAGAATGGACCAACGCCAAAAATTAACTGCCGCAGATATTATTAAACAATACTCTGAAGAAAAACTCCATAAAATATTTGAGCAGTATGGTGAAGTTACCAATGCTAAAACCTTAGCTAAAATAATTATGGACACCCGCAATACCATTTCATTAAATAGTACCAACGAGTTTAAAAATGCGATTCACCCCATAGTAAAAGGTAATCCTCATAAATATTTTGCCCAGGTTTTCCAGGCATTAAGAATAGAACTAAATGATGAGCTTGGGGCGCTGAAAGAAATGTTAAAACAGTTGCCGGATATTTTGGAAACGGGTTGCAGGGCAGCAATTATAACTTTTCATTCTTTAGAGGACAGGCTGGTGAAAAATTTTTTTAAAAGAGGGACCCTGGAAGAAGAAAGCGCTGATGAAGTGTATGGAACAAAGTTAAAAAGCGCTTTAACCGTCGTTACAAAAAAACCAATTGTTCCAAAGGAAACTGAAATAAAACAAAACCCGAGAGCAAGAAGTGCTAAGCTCCGCATTGCGGAAAGAAACCATAATTAAGAATTAAAAAGAAAATGAGGTTAACCTGATTTCATCCCCAACCATTCTCCAAAAGAGAAGGGCAAGTGCTCGCCTTAGGAGAAGGTTTAGGTGAGGCCATTTTTAGAACATACCAATGTCAGAAGTTCAAAACGATAATATCAAACAAAAAAAATCAACCCAAAAAAAAGATTGGAGAAAGCTGATCTATCAAAAATGGATCGTAAAAAACGTTCCTTTCTTTTTATTTCTGGCAATGCTAACAGTGCTGTATATAGCCAATGGGCATTATGCAGATAAAACAATCAGAAAGATAAACACGCTAGATAAACATTTAAGGGAAATGGAATATGAGTTTAAAACGATAAAGCAGGATTTGATATTCAGGAGTAAAGAAAGTGAACTGGTTAAGGCTGTTGAACCTATTGGTTTAAAAGAAGCGCTTACCCAACCAATAAAATTAAGTGATAGCACAAATCAACAATAATAAAAATTGGATGTAAAAAAAGACATATTGTGGAGGGTTTATTTATGTTTCATCGGCATAATATTGCTTGGTTTTATTGTAATTGGAAGAACTATTTATATACAACAGGCGCAGGGAACCTACTGGAAAAATATGAGTGACAGCCTGCATTTAAAATATGTAGACATTAATGCAGAAAGAGGCAGCATTTACAGTGAAGATGGAAACATGCTCAGCACATCAATTCCTGTATTTGATATTTTTATTGATTTTGGGGCAGATGGTTTACGGGAAAATAACGGTAAACGTTTTTACGATAACTTAGATTCTCTCAGTAATTCTTTGGCCAACCTTTTTAATGACGGTTCTGCTGCTGCTTATAAAAAGCATTTACGGCTGGCTTATATTAACAAGGCAAGATATTATCCCTTAAAAAAGAAAATATCATTTCAACAATATAGGCAGTTAAGAGATTTTGTGCTGGTAAGGCAAGGAAGAAATAAAAGCGGGTTTATTATTGATGTGAGAGACAACAGGGTGAACCCTTATGTGTTACTTGCCAACCGCACTATTGGTTTATCAAGAGGTGATACCAGTAAAAATGTTGGCTTAGAAAGAGCTTATGACAGTTTATTGAGAGGACAGAAAGGGCAGCGCCTGATGAGATACATGGCCGGCGCCTATGTACCCGTTGACGGCGCAGAGATAGATCCTGAAAACGGGAAAGATATTATCACCACGATTGATACTTACATGCAGGACGTTGCTGAGAATGCATTACTAAAAATGATGGTCGAAAATAATTCGCTTCATGGAACCTGTATTGTGATGGAAACCCAAACGGGTAAAATAAAAGCCATTGCCAATCTTGGTAAAAGGCCTGATGGCGCATATCTCGAAGATTACAATTATGGTATCGGTAAAAGAACAGAGCCTGGTTCTATTTTTAAACTGGCCACTTTGCTATCACTTTTGGAAGATAAATATGTTGACACCGGTACTATAGTTGATTGTGAAGGCGGGCAAAAATCATTTTATGGTTTACGCGTCAGAGATTCCCATTTGGGCACAGGAAGCATAACCGTAAAAGAAGCATTTGCAAGATCATCAAATGTAGCCTTCGCAAAACTTGCAGAAGGGTTTTATCATAACCAGCCATCAAAATTTACTGATCATTTACATAAGCTAAGGTTAGATACAATGACGGGTGTTGATATTGTTGGGCAGGCAACTCCCCTTATCAAAAAGCCCAATGGTAAATTCTGGACAAAAACCACACTTCCTTTTATGGCCCATGGTTACGAAGAGCTGATTACGCCCTTGCATATGCTTATGGTGTACAATGCTGTTGCCAATAATGGCAAAATGATGAGGCCATACCTTGTAAACTCTGTTAGAGAAAGAGGTGTAGAAGTAAAATCATTTACGCCTAAAGTGGTTGTTGAAAAAATATGCAGTGATGAAACCCTGGGCAAACTAAAAGATTGTTTATTGGATGTGGTTGTTAGCGAACATGGCACAGCGCACCGCCTGAAAACAAATATGTATTCTTTCGCCGGCAAAACAGGCACCGCCGTAACAGCATTGGATAACAGGGGATATAATAAAGCCAATAAAATTTACCAGTCATCTTTTATTGGTTACTTCCCTGCAGACAAGCCCCGGTATAGTATAGCAGTAGTTATTCAAAACGGGAATGAATCCAGGCTGGCCTATGGCGGCGTTGTATCAGCCCCGGTTTTTAGAGAAGTGGCTGATAGAATTTATGCCACAAACATTTCAGAAACTCCTGTATTTTATTCTCCATTTATAAATGATAGTACGAGCTATAAATATTACGGGTTAAAATCAGACATCAATAAAATCTTAAACGTTTTTAGTATACCCTTTGTTGACTCTTCAACGGTTGGATATTGGAGAAATATGAATCTGTATAATAACCAGGCTGTATTATTATCTCATACGCTTTCATCCCAGCCCGTTAATACAATACCTGATGTTCGTGGATTAGGGCTAAGGGATGCCGTTTATTTATTAGAGAATATCGGATTAAACGTGTCGGCTGGGGGTCGGGGAAAAGTAATGTATCAATCTATTGCTGCAGGAACAAATCTTAATAGAGGACAAACAATAAATATACAATTGAATTGATGACCCCATTAAACGAAATATTGTATAAGGTAGCTATCCGGTCTGTAAAGGGAAAGCGTATTGATGAGATCACAGATCTTCAGATTGACTCCCGCAAAGTGATGCAGAACTCCTGCTTTATAGCCATCACGGGCAGCAATGCAGATGGGCATAATTATATTGATACTGCTATTAATAATGGCGCTTCAGTTATTGTTTGTGAACACCTGCCTTCTGTAGAAAGAGAATCGGTGCATTATATAATTGTTGAAAACAGCGCTACTGCTGCAGGATTAATGGCACACAATTTTTATAACAGGCCTTCTGAAAAATTAAAGTTAGTAGGTGTAACGGGAACAAATGGCAAAACCACTATTGCAACACTTTTGTATAAATTATTTTCCTCTCTCGGATATACATGCGGTTTAATAAGTACAGTAGAAAATAAAATAGGGAAAGAAATATTTGCTGCCACACACACCACACCTGATAGTACCGGTTTGAATGCTTTACTCGCTAAAATGGTTGACAGTGGTTGTACTTATGCTTTTATGGAAGTAAGCTCCCATGCTATTCATCAGCACCGCATTGCAGGTTTACAATTTGCCGGAGGTATATTCAGCAACATCACACACGACCACCTGGATTATCATAAAACTTTTGACGAATACATCAGCGTTAAAAAAACTTTTTTTGATTCTCTCCCTTCATCAGCATTTGCCATCAGCAATGCTGATGATAAGCGGGGCCTTGTGATGTTGCAAAACACTTCCGCAAAAAAATATTTGTATAGCCTTAAAACTATGGCTGATTTTAAGGGGAAGATACTTGACAACAGTCTCACTGGTTTAATGCTTAATATAAATGACATTGATGTACACTTTAAAGTAATAGGAACTTTCAATGCATATAATCTTTTAGCTGTTTATGGCGCAGCCATGTGTTTGGAAAAAGATAAATTAACGGTGTTACAAATTTTAAGCAGTTTAACCGGAGCCGAGGGAAGATTTGATCAGCTTATTTCTTCTAAAGAAAAAGTGGTTGGCATTATTGATTATGCTCATACACCCGACGCATTATTAAATGTATTAGCAACGATAAAAAAAATACGGCAGGGGGAAGAAAAGATTATAACTGTTGTCGGTTGCGGGGGAGACAGAGATAAAACGAAAAGACCTGTGATGGCTGAAGTTGCCTGTGAGCATAGCGATAAAGTGATCTTCACTTCCGACAATCCGAGGGGCGAAGATGCAGAAGAAATTATCAGTCAAATGGAAAAGGGTGTTAGCATAACTGCAAAAAAGAAGTATGTCTCCATTGCAGATAGAAAGGAAGCTATTAAAACAGCGGTTAGTCTTTCGAAAAAAGAAGATATTCTTTTAGTTGCAGGAAAAGGTCATGAAAAATACCAGGAAATAAAAGGCGTTAAGCATCCTTTTGACGATAAAGCGGTATTGATGGAAATGTTTGAATTGCTTGATAAATAGTACCAGGTAACAATTGAGTTTTAGAATGAATATACCACACGCATAAATCGTTATCCGAAAATTGATATTATGTTATATCACTTATTTGATTGGTTTGCAAACAACGGGATAAAATTTCCGGGGAGCGGATTATTCAGGTTCATTGAATTCCGGGTATTGATAGCGGTTATTCTTTCGCTGGCGATAGCAACTGTATATGGCAAAAGCCTGATTAATTATTTAAGAAAAAAACAAATTGGTGAATCTGTTCGTGAACTGGGGCTGGAAGGTGAAAAAGAAAAGAAAGGCACACCAACCATGGGTGGCATAATCATCATACTTGCCATACTAATACCAACATTATTACTGGCAAACCTGGGTAAGGTATATATAAGCCTGATGGTATTGAGCACTGTTTGGCTGGGTATTATTGGTTTTATAGATGACTATTTTAAGATAAGGGCAAGGCGTATAGCAAAAGAAAAGGGAATTGATTATAAGAAGACTGATGCAGATGGCCTCGCAGGAAAATTTAAAATATTCGGGCAGATAAGTTTAGGAATAATAATAGGAGCAACATTATACTTTAACCCAAACGTTGTTGTTAAAAGAGAGAAAGTGCCCACAACTGGCATTGTATGGAAACCCCAGCGCGGGGAAAAAACACAGAAAGAAGAAATAGTAATGACTGAGGGCAGAGTTCATGTTTTTGTTACCGTTAAAACACCGATCACTACTATCCCATTTGTAAAAACTCATGAATTTAATTATGCAAGGTTGCTGCCGGAAAGTTTGGAAAAGTATACGTTCATAGTTTACATCCTGATAGTGATTTTTATTGTAACAGCAGTTTCTAACGGAGCAAATATCACAGATGGATTGGATGGACTGGCCACTGGGGTAAGTGCAATTATTGGATTAGGCCTCGGGGTATTTGTTTTTGTAAGCAGTAATGTGCGAATTGCAGATTACCTCAACATAATGTACATACCCAATTTAAGTGAGCTATCCATTTTCATAGCAGCATTTGTTGGAGCATGTGTAGGCTTTCTGTGGTATAATGCTTACCCGGCGCAGGTTTTTATGGGCGACACGGGAAGTCTTGCCCTGGGCGGCATCATCGCTTCGCTTGCAATTATTGTTCGCAAAGAATTATTGATACCTATTTTTTGTTTTGTGTTTTTGGTGGAGAATGTAAGTGTAATGATGCAGGTTGCCTGGTTTAAATACACCAGGAAAAAGTATGGCGAAGGAAGGCGGATTTTTTTAATGAGTCCGCTGCACCATCATTACCAGAAGCTGGGCTACCATGAAAGTAAGATTGCGGTGAGGTTTTGGGTAGTCACCATTTTATCAGTAGTATTTGCGATAGTAACATTGAAGTTGAGATAGTAAGAAGTTCTTGAAAAACCATGTTATCCTATTTAGAACACTTTGCTTGTTGAAACTTCGAAAAACAAACCCGTATCTGTGAAAAAAAAAGACCCATTAAATTCTATACTGTTGAAAAGCCCTTTTTAAATTTTATAACAGGCAATGGATGAGCGAAGAATAGTAATACTTGGCGCCGGCGAAAGTGGAGTAGGCGCTGCATTGCTGGCAAAGCAAAAGCATTTTACTGTTTTTGTAAGTGATGAAGGAAAAATAAGGCAACCCTTTAAAGATGAGTTGCTTTTGAATAAAATTGATTTTGAAGAGGACGGACACAGTGAGGATAAGGTTATGACTGCAGATGAAATTGTGAAAAGCCCGGGTATACCAGAGGCAAAGGACATCATAAAAAAAATAAGAACAAAAGGAATAGAGATCATTAGTGAAATAGAACTGGCTTACAGATATAGAAATGAAAGTAAGATTATTGCCATAACGGGCAGCAATGGCAAAAGCACTACAACGGCAATGGCATACCATATCTGTAAAACTGCTGGCTTAAGTTGTGCGTTGGTGGGAAATATAGGCTACTCATTTGCAAGGCAGGTGGCTTTGGATCCAAAGGAAGTATATGTTATAGAAATAAGTTCTTTTCAATTAGATGACATAAAACAATTTAAACCGGACGTAGCTATTCTCACTAATATATCAGAAGATCATTTAGACAGGTATGAATACAATTTTGAAAATTATATAAAAAGCAAATTCAGTATTACAAAAAATCAAACAGAAAATGAAGTATTTATTTATTGTCTTGACGATGAAATAACGCAGAAATATCTAAACAAATTTTTAATCAGAGCTAAATTATTACCATACACAATGAGCAGACCACTACCACAGGGCGCCTATATTTCAGATGCAAAAATGCACTTAATATGGCAGCAGGAAGAAGTAACAATGAACATATCTGATTTTGCGGTGAAAGGAAAGCATAACCAATACAACACAATGGCAGCAGGTCTTTCAGCAGTTGTTATGCATATTAGAAAAGAGAGGATCAGAGATGCAATACAAAGCTTTAAAAGCCTTGAGCACCGAATGGAGCCAGTGGCAACTATAAAAGGTGTTGAATTTATTAACGATAGCAAAGCGACAAATGTCAACAGCACATGGTATGCATTGGAGAGCATGACAAAGCCCGTGATATTAATATTAGGAGGTATTGATAAAGGCAACGACTATTCATTTATTAAAGAACTGGTAAAAGAAAAAGTAAAAGCAATTGTTTGCATGGGCGTTGATAACAGAAAAATACACGAGGCATTTGGTAACCAGGTTGAATTAATTGTAAATACAAATACGGCAAAGGATGCAGTTCAGTCTGCTTTTCATTTTGCAGATAAAGGCGATGTTGTATTGCTTTCACCGGCATGCGCCAGCTTTGATCTGTTTAAAAATTATGAAGACAGGGGCAAACAATTTAAAGAAGCGGTAAAGGAATTATAGAACCCTCTCCTGGCCTTTTCCTAAAGGAAGAGGACAAGGTGCTTACTTCGTCTTTGGAGAGGGATTAAGCGTGAGGTAAACAGATTTTAAATGAACGAAACACAACAAATATCATCGGCAGAATTTTCGCCTTTTCCCGGTATGCGTGAAAATTTTTTAAACCGTACCAAAGGTGACAGGGTGATTTGGGCAATTGTTATATTATTAACGCTTGTAAGCATCCTTGTTGTGTACAGCAGCGTTGGCTCACTCGCTTATAAAATGAACAAAAGCACCGAAAGCTACCTGTTCAAGCAAATTGCATTTATTATTTTGGGTGTACTTATAATTTACTTTGCACACAGGGTTAACTACACTATATATTCAAGTGTGGCAACAATCTTATTCCTGGTATCTGTTCCCCTTTTAATTTATACGCTGAAATTTGGCAGCAGCATTAATGATGCAAGTAGGTGGATAAAATTGCCGGTAATAAACATGACGTTTCAAACATCTGATCTGGCTAAACTTGCTCTCTTTATGTATATGAGCAGGCAGCTCAGCAGGAAACAAAATGTTATAAAAGAATTTAAGAAAGGCTTTCTTCCTATTATCATCGCGGTTATTATTATATGTGGTTTAATAGCCCCTGCCAATTTATCTACGGCCCTATTAACCGGGGGTATAAGTTTAATGCTGATGTTTATAGGCAGAGTTAATACAAAACATATTTTATTAGTTATTGGTTTGGTTATGTTGCCTGTTTTTTGTATGGTTTTATTTGCAACAAATTATTATAATAAACAAGAACATAGGAGTAAAGAACTTCCATCCATGCTTCAATTCGGAAGAATGTCAACGTGGATAAGCCGGGTGCAGGATTTTATCTATGCTGATAAAGAAGATGAATCATACCAGGTGCAGCAGGCAAAAATTGCCATCGCTACAGGAGGTTGGGTGGGCAAAGGTCCTGGCAAAAGTGATCAGAGAAATTTTCTACCTCATCCCTACAGTGATTTTATTTATGCCATAATTATAGAAGAATATGGTTTACTAGGAGGCGTCATTATTATGCTTATCTACTTGTTGTTTCTCTTCAGGAGCATCAGGCTTTTTCAGCGATGTCCTTACGCCTTTGGAGCGTTCCTGGCAGTAGCATTGAGTTTTACTTTAGTAATTCAGGCCATGGTTAATATGGCTGTTAATGTTAACCTCTTTCCAACAACAGGAGTAACGCTGCCATTAGTGAGCATGGGCGGCAGTAGCTTATGGTTTACCTGTTTTGCAATCGGTATTATTTTAAGCGTATCAAGAAACGTAGAGCAGATGGAAGGAGAACAGGCAGTTATTCCTGTGGAAGACAGGCAGGAAGAAAGCAATAATAAAAAATCGCACGGATCTTAAAATAAAAAAATATCCGAAAGTTTCTCCAAGGGGGAGATTTAGAGGGTGCTTCATGAAAACAAAAGAATACATACAATCCCTTGAAAGTTTACCATTACCCGTTACTGGTAACCGGAGAATTATTATCGCAGGCGGCGGTACAGGCGGCCATATATTTCCCGCAATAGCAATTGCTAATGCAATAAAAGAGCAACAACCTGATACGGAGATTTTATTTGTAGGGGCAATAGGAAAAATGGAAATGCAAAAAGTGCCGGAAGCAGGCTATAAAATTATTGGTTTATATATCGCCGGATACGACAGAAGCGACATCTTAAAAAATATCACATTGCCTTTTAAACTTATAAAAAGCTTCCTGCAGGTAACTAAAATATTAAGAACATTTAAGCCTGATGTAATAATTGGCGTAGGCGGATATTCCAGTTTCCCCGTCTTAAGACTTGCGCAAACAAGGGGCATCCCAACGTTCATTCATGAAAGTAATTCGTTGCCGGGTAAAAGCAATATTATACTTGGTAGAAGAGCTGCAAAAATATTTGTTGCCTCCGAAGGAATGAACCAGTTCTTCTCAAATAAAAAGATTGTATTAACCGGCAACCCGGTGCGTAATATTTTTTCTGAAGCAAATCTTGTAAGAAGTGAAGCGTTGCAATTCTTCGGTTTAAAGCCAGAGCTTAAAACTGTATTTGTAATGGGAGGAAGTCTCGGCGCCAAAAGTATAAATGAAGCAATAGCCGCAAATATCAAAGTGTTTAAACAAAATAATTTGCAGCTTATCTGGCAAACTGGTAAACTTTATGCATATAAAGCCGCCACTGTTGAGGAAGAGAATTCATCCGTTTGGACAAATGCTTTTATAAATAAAATAGAATATGCTTATGCCGCGGCAGATGTAGTGGTATCAAGAGCCGGAGCGATGGCGATTGCAGAGTTATGCATCGTTGGTAAACCAGTAATATTTGTACCCTATCCTTTTGCGGCTGAAAATCACCAAATGGCAAATGCTATGGTACTGGCAAAAAAAGATGCAGCTATTGTTATAAAAGACAGCGAGGTGAAAGCCAGGCTTATGGATGCTATATTGAAATTATTAAATGATAATTCTCAATCCCTTGAGCTTAAACAGAATATTGCTAAAATGGGAAATCAACATGCGGATAAAAAAATTGCGGAGGTAGTATTGCACTTTATAAACAACAAAAACAGAAACATGCTAAACTGAATGGTAGAGTTAGCCAACATAACAAGAACATATTTTATCGGTATTGGCGGCATTGGTATGAGCGCCATTGCCAGGTATTTTAATACTAAAGGCATATACGTTGCCGGGTATGACAAAACTCCAACGTCCTTGACAAAGCAAATGGAAAGCGAAGGAATAAATATTCATTATGAAGATTCAATTCAACTGCTTGACAAGGAAGCCGACCTGGTAGTATACACGCCCGCTGTGCCAAACGATCATGAAGAATTAATTTTTTACCGGCAGAATAATTATCCGATAGCAAAGCGCAGTGAAGTTTTAGAGAAGATAACCGATAGCTCATTTAATATATGCGTAGCAGGCACGCATGGCAAAACAACTATAAGCACAATGATTGCTCACATTTTGCGTGACAGTTCTTACGGGTGCACAGCTTTTTTAGGGGGTATATCAGTCAATTACGATACAAACTTTTGGAGCAATAATACCAATGTCAATGTTGTAGAAGCAGATGAATATGATAGAAGTTTTTTAAAGCTAAAGCCAGACGTTGCAATCATATCGGCCATGGATGCTGACCACCTTGATATTTATGGAACCGAGGAAAAAATGCAGCAGGCATTTATAGATTTTTCTGCCAGGATAAAACCTAATGGTTTATTGCTAAGCAAATTTGGCTTGCAAAGAACCGCTGACATGAAAGCCTCAGATCATATAACCTATAGTTTACAAAACGACAGCGCAGATGCATATGCCTCCAATATCAGGATGATACATGGGGGTTACCAGTTTGATGTAATTACTAAAAGCTGGATGATAGATAACATAGTTTTGAACATGGGCGGAATGCATAATGTTGAAAATGCAGTTGCAGCAACAATTGCAGCACATTATCTTAAAATTGAAAATAATAAAATACGGGTCGCATTAAAAAATTTTAAAGGAGTAAAAAGAAGATTTGAATATATCCTGGGTCCTTCTCCTTTGGAGAAGGCGGCGGGTGAGGTCATTTTTATAGATGACTATGCCCATCATCCTGAAGAATTAAAAACGCTTATAAACTCTGCTAAAAGTTTATTCAGTGGCATGAAATGCACGGTCATTTTTCAACCGCATTTGTTTTCCCGTACAAGAGATCTTGCTGAGGAGTTTGCGCACAGTCTTGATCTGGCTGATGAAGTTATTCTGTTGCCAGTTTATCCTGCCAGAGAACTTCCTGTTGAAGGAGTAACCAGTGAATTGATCTTAAAAAAAATGAAGAACACTCATAAGCAGGTTTTAACTAAAGAAGAAATCTTAGAATGGATAATGGAGAACATTAACACCGGTATCTTAATTACAGCAGGGGCCGGGGATATTGATAAAATGGTTGAGCCGGTAAAAAATATTTTAACATTAAAACAGCGGTCTTAAAAATTTGCGTGGTAATAAACGATATAATTTTAAAAAAGTACTGGAGGTTACAGTATGGATACTTGTTGGTATGGGTACTATGCTATTGTTAGGGGCTGCTGTTTATAAAAAGAATAATGATCATTGCAAAGCTGTTAAAATAACTATAGAGGGTGTAAAAAATAATTTCTTTATTGATAAAGCAGACGTAAACACCATGCTTGAAAAAATGAAGTTCGGGCAATTGAAGTTTAAGCCGCTGAACACTTTTGACCTTACAGGCATGGAAGCAATTTTAGAAAAAAACGTATGGATAAAATCTGCTGAATTATATTTTGATAACAATGATGTATTAAGAATTAAAATTATAGAAAGAGAACCTATCGCACGGATATTCAACACTGCAGGTTCGTCATTTTATATTGATTCTTCTTTAAAAAAATTGCCCTTGAGTGACAAATTTTCTGCAATGCTGCCCATGTTTACTAATTTCCCTTTTGCAGTTAATTCCTGTTCCAAACCCGATAGCGAGCTGTTAGCTGATATTAAAAATATAAGCACTTATATAACCCGTGATCCTTTTTGGATGGCACAAATTGAACAGGTAGATATAAAGCCCGGTGGAACTTTTGAAATAATACCCAACATAGGTAACCAGGTTATTCTTTTTGGCTCTGCTGAAAATTACAAGGAGAAGTTCAACAACCTTTTAATATTCTATAAAAATGTGCAAAGCAAAGTTGGATGGAATAAATACGCTGCGATAAATGTTAGTTACAAAAACCAGGTTGTTGCTGTAAAGCGTGGAGCAGGAGATACAAAATTAGACTCATTAAGAACTATTCAATTGATAAAAATGTTAGTTGCCAATGCGCAAAAACAGGCAAATGACAGTACTAACAATATACAACTCGTACAACCTAAGGAAGATAATTCCGTGCCTTTTGCACAACCACATGACGAAATTTTTATCGATGAGCAGCCTGTGTTTAACGATACTATATCTTCAAAAAAGATAAAGCCAATAGCGCCTGTTCCAACTGATAAAAATGTATCCAAAGCAGCAACGCCTGCAGATAAAAATTCAAATCCACAATTTTCAAACATAAAAATCAAATCCATTGAAAAACCAAATCCGTTACCTCTAAAAACAGCAAAACCAATTATGAAAAGGCAAGTGATCGACACAAATAAACACCCGAAAGCTGTTATGCAGCCAAAAAATGATTATTAGAATATCAGATCAGTAAACTAAAATGAACCCATTAATTTTAATTAAACTACCTAAACTTCTTCAACAGGAGTTACAGGTAAAAAACAACTTTCAATTATGAACAGCGAACAACCCATTATCGTAGGACTGGACATTGGCACTACAAAGATTGCAGCCATTGCCGGGCGAAAAAATGAGTATGGCAAGCTTGAGATTTTGGGCTTTGGCCGTGCAAACAGTAACGGTGTTCAACATGGCATGGTGTTGAACATTGATCAAACAATTAAAGCCATACAAACAGCTTTGGAAAATTGCTATGCCAGCAACCCCAATCTTACTTTGAGTGAAGTATATGTGGGCATTGCGGGCCATCATATTAAAAGCCTTCAAACACGTGGCGATATTGTACGGCATAATAATGATGAAGAAATAAAACAGGCAGAAATTGACCAGTTGGTAAATGATCAATACAAAACATACATCCCAGCAGGCGACCAGATAATTGATGTAATTCCGCAGGAGTTTACTGTTGATAATTTTCAAAACATTCCTGACCCGATCGGATATAGTGGCGTAAAGGTCGGCGCCAATTTCCATATTATTACGGGTGATAAAAATGCTATCAGGAATATAAATCGCAGCGTTGATAAAGCAGGCTTAAAAACAAAGGACCTCGTTCTTCAGCCCCTTGCCTCAGCCGCTGCGGTAATGTGCGATCATGATCTTGAAGCAGGCGTTGCTATCGTAGATATAGGTGGCGGAACTACTGATCTGGCTGTATTTTACGAAGGCATTTTAAAACATACTGCTGTAATTCCTTTCGGTGGAGAAAACATTACCAATGATATTAAAACCGGCCTTGGAGTTTTAAAAACACAGGCCGAACAAATGAAGGTTCAGTTTGGAAGCGCCCTGGCGGAAGAAGCCAAAGCAAACGCTTTTATAACTATTCCCGGTCTGCGTGGGATGGCTCCTAAAGAAATAAGTGTTAAAAATCTTGCGGGTATTATACAGGCCCGCATGAGTGAGATAATGGATTTTGTATCCTATCATTTAAAACAGGTTGGCTTAGATAACCGCATGTTGAATGGGGGCGTAATATTGACTGGCGGCGGATCTCAATTAAAACATTTAATTCAGCTTACTGAATATGTTACCGGCCTTAATGCACGGATAGGTTACCCCAATGAGCACCTTGCAGCCGGTCATATTGAGGAGTTGGCCAAGCCAATGTATTCAACTTGTTTGGGGTTAATATTGAAAGGCTATAACGATTTTGAAAATAAGAAAAAACAATTCGATCTGCAGTTTAAGAAAGTTGAGGTGCCCGAGAGTTTACAGGAACCTGAGCCGGTTGTTGAAGAAGTTATAGAACAAATGCCTGCAAAAATTAAATCACGAAAAACATTGAAGGGATTTATGGATTCATTCAAGATAGGCCTGATAGAACTATTTAAAGAAGAAGAAGACAGGGCGCTTTAATTTTTAAAACAAATACCCGTTAAAAAATAAATAATTACTAACCATTAAATAAATCCCGGAGTATCGGGATCGGAGGCCTACCATTATGATACATTTTGATTTGCCAAAAGAACAGTCTTCCATCATAAAAGTAATTGGTGTTGGGGGCGGAGGCAGTAATGCCGTTAACCATATGTTTAACCAAAGCATTGATGGTGTAAATTTTATCATTTGTAATACAGATGCGCAGGCGATAGCTACCAGCAACGTGCCTAATAAAATTCAGCTCGGCCCGCATTTAACCCAGGGCCTCGGGGCCGGCGCCAATCCCCAAATAGGCAGGGAAGCTACTGAAGAGAGCCTTGAAGAAATAAAACGCATCCTTGAAGTAAACACAAAAATGGTTTTTATTACCGCAGGTATGGGTGGAGGTACAGGAACAGGAGGCGCACCTATTATCGCAAAAATTTGTAAAGATCTTGATATACTTACAGTGGGTATTGTAACAACCCCATTTGCTTATGAAGGTAAAAAAAGGATTGCCCAGGCAGAAGCCGGCATAAGCATGTTAAAAGATTATGTAGATACGCTTCTTGTGATCAGCAATGATAAATTACGCCACCAGTTTGGTAATCTTACAATGAAGGCTGCCTTTAGTAAAGCAGATAATGTATTGGCAACCGCAGCAAAATGTATAACAGATGTAATTAGCAGCACCGGGCAAATAAATGTTGACTTTGCAGATGTGTGTACCGTAATGCGGAGCGGTGGTGTAGCAATTTTAGGCAGTGCTGCATGTGCAGGAGAAAACAGAGCGCAAAAAGCGATCGAAGATGCATTGAATTCCCCGTTGCTTAATGACAATGACATCAGAGGTGCTAAATGGATCCTGATAAATATAAACTCAGCAGAAGGAGAAAATGAATTTACTATGGATGAGGTTGAAACTATTCAGAATTATTTATTAGGCCAGGCAGGTGAGGATACAGATGTTATTATGGGGCTGGGATACGATGGCTCTCTTGACGATAAAATAGGCATTACATTAATAGCAACGGGCTTTGAACATAAAAATCCATTCGATAGAAAGCAGCCGCCAGGAGAAGAAGTGAAGAAAGAAGAGAAAATAGTGATGACCTTAAAACTGCCGGAAGATCAAAAGAAAAATTACGAGCAGCCCGTTCTAAATTTTGACGATGAACTTAAAATTGAGAAAGCGCCTTTAAAAGAGGAACCAATAGTAAAAGAGAAGGAAACTAAGTTACCTCTTCCGGTAGAGTTAATGTTAGAGCAGGCAGATTTAAATCCCATTATAGTAGAATTACATGAAGAGAAGGTAGTAGAAATACTTGTTGAAAGTATAGTAGAAATACCAGCGATGGATGAGAAAACTACTGGGGACAAATTGGTACCACAAATGCTGCATTTTGAATTATCTTCGGATCAGAATTCAATACCTCCTAAAAGCAGTATCGCTGCCGAAATTCCCAAAACAGAAAATAACAAATCATTTAATAAAAAAGCTAGCACCGTTCCAACGTCAGGCGGTTATTTGGTAAAGCCTTCCCAGATTTATGAGGAGGAACAACCTAACACAAAATCCAGGATTGTAGAGGAGCCAACACCACTGCAGATGCCGGTACAGGCAGACGAACCTGTTATCGAAATGCAATTGGTGGTTAAAGATTCCTTAAATGCGGCGGAGGAGATACAACAGAATGTACAACAAACTCAGCCCATATTGTTGCCTTCTGTAGAGGAGCTGCCGATAGGGGACGATACAGAAGAACACAGGCGCCGGGCCAAGGAACGCATTGCCAAGTTGAGGAATTTATCCTTTAACTTAAATGCTGCGGACCCCAACAACGAGTTTGAATCTGTTCCTGCCTACCTCCGTCGCAATATGGAACTGCATAATTCTATTGCTGATGTTGAGAGTTTTTATAGCAATTACACTGTTAAGTCAGATCAAGATAACCAGGCTGAAATAAGTACCATTAATACTTTTTTAGAAGGCAAAAAACCTGATTGACCTGGCTAAATATAAATTATAACTTTTAAGGGATTATCATGTATGGTTTCTTATAGTTGTTTCCCGGACGCTTTTGGCGGCCGGGATTTTTTTTGTCTATTTATTTTAATTTTTACCTGATAAATTGTATGAAAGGCTTTAACAAGGAAATCATTAAAAAGGCATATAACGCTTTCAATGCAAGAGATATTGACTTAGTCATTTCTCTCATGCATCCTGATGTACATTGGCCAAATGGTTGGAACGGTGGTTACGTTAACGGGCACGATGAAGTAAGGGATTATTGGAAAAGACAATGGAAAGAAATAGATCCCTCTGTTGACCCAATATCTTTAAAAGAACTGAAAGATGGGCGGATGGAAATAGAAGTCCACCAGGTAGTAAAAGATTTGAGGGGGAAATTATTAATTGATAAGATTGTTAAACATACGTATACATTTGAAAATGGTATGATCAGAAATATGGAAATTGAAAAGCACTGATTATTTCTAAAGTTCCTAAACTCTTACGTATATCTTTCGCTTATCTAACCAATAACCAACTGTCCAGCAGAGCAGCATATAGGAAATAGCAAAGAGGAATGAACCCAAATAATCTCCGGCATACCTGAAAATATTCTGGTATATCCAACGAAATAAATTAGTGTTTGGAGAAACAGGTATCATATAGAGAATAGTGACCAGCAGTTCCGATAACAAGTAAATAAACAATGGATTTTTGCCAAACACCTGGAAAAAGTTTGTCCATCCTATTTTTTTTTCAAATTGTGTTATGTATGTAAGTGCAGCTATTATAATGCAATCCAAACCAATAGTTAATATAGCAAAGCTGCTTGTCCATAATTTTTTATTTACCGGAAATAAAAGATCCCACAAATAAGCACAAAACAATAAGCCAATGCCCGCCAGCAAAAGTTTCGTAAGCCCTTCATAGGAATTTCCATTTTTCTGGATCCATTTTCCAACCAAATATCCTCCCACTACATTGCTTATTGCCGGTAAGGTGCTCAACCATCCTTCCGGATCAAATGCCACACCTTCCCCATGATACATATGCCCTTCTCCCATCAGCCATTTATCTAATTTAATACCTGCATTTCCCTCTAAACTTAACGGATCCACAGCATCACCAAAGCCATACATTATTATCCAGTATAAAAAAAGCAGACTGATACAAATGATAACAGTTGCTCTTTCTTTAAAATAATAAATCATAAGCGAAGCAATACCATAACATAAAGCTATTCTTTGCAGCACGCCCATGATCCTTGTTTTACTTATAGGTGAAGAAACAATGTGATGATTTTTATCAAGGTCAAAAAAAGGAAACCAATACATGAGATAACCAACTAAAAAAATTAAAGCTGTCCGTTTTATAATTTTCCACAAAACCTTTGACTGTTCCATGTTTCCCCATTTTTCCATTACAAAACTTTTGGCATTACCTACTGCAAATAAAAAGGAAGGAAAAACTAAATCGGTTGGTGTAAAGCCATGCCAGTGTGCGTGTAACAGAGGAGAAAAAGTAGTGGAAATATTACCCGGTGTATTTACAATGATCATAAAGCAAACGGTTATTCCGCGAAATACATCAAGGGAGAGGTTACGCGGAGAAGCAGGGGTTTTAAGTTGTGAAGCCATTAAAGTCTAAAGTTTAATATATCACGGAAGAATTCAAACAAACAATTATGAAAAGAAAGTAAATTCGGCTTTCTTAATCAATTCAAAAAATTTTTATAATTATTACAATGAATGAGATATTCAATTGCGCTGAAAACTATGTTCTTGAAAACGAGTTGGCGTTATTGCGCCCCTTGAAGAAAGAAGATTTTATTAATCTGTTGCCCTTTGCGCTAAATGAACCTGGATTGTGGAAATACTCATTAATAACTGCTGCAGGAGAAGAGGGGCTTAGGCATTATATTAAGCTCACTTTGGACGAAAGAATGGAAGGAAAAGAATATGCATTCATAGTATTTGATAAACGCAACAATCAATATGCCGGGAGCACGAGATTTTATGATATCCAGCCCGATTTTAAAACACTTCAATTAGGCTACACATGGTATGGAAAAAATTTTCAGGGCACGGGTTTAAATAAACATTGCAAATATCTTTTGCTTTCTTTCGCCTTTGAAAGAGCAGGAATGGAAAGAGTAGAATTTCGGGCAGATAATAATAATGAAAGAAGCATTGCGGCGATGAAATCTATTGGTTGTAAAGTTGATGGCACACTCAGAGGTAATATGCCAACCCGGGAAGGTGGACGAAGAGACAGTATTGTATTGAGTATTTTAAAAGACGAGTGGTTTAGTGAAGTGAAAGAGAAGCTTAAGGAAAAACTTATATAACAATATGATCCTGCATGCACAATGACCATTGGCGTTCGAGAAACTATAAAAAACTATGTGTTTTTACTTAAAAAGATATTATTTTTGCACCGGCTTCTTTGAGATCTTACCACAAGATATTTTGAGTCGCTTCACTAAAGCTTTATCCTGTTATTTCCCCTTCTATTATCCGCCTATAAATGAAACTACCTTTAATTATTTTTGGGTATTTTAATAAAATCAAAAAAAATCACAACAGAATCAACTCTCAAGTTATGAAGATAAAAATTTTACTTCTTGTACTCATATTTGCTTTCATTACAAAGCCTTTTAAAAGTTTAGCCCAAATTTATGTTGAGGACTCTTTAGCACTGATAGATTTTTACGATAGTACTAATGGCAATAACTGGAAAACCAATACTAATTGGAAAACTGCTAATGCTGTAAAAACATGGTATGGAATTACTGTTAGTAGTAATAGAGTTACCGGAATTTATTTTACCGGGAATAACCTTACCGGACGCCTTCCATCTTCATTTGGAAATTTAGACAGCCTAAAAAGCTTAACTTTAATTGATAATAAGATGAGCGGAAGTATCCCTGCTTCAATTGGGAATTTTTCCGCTTTAACAACATTAGATCTTGGAGCAAATGGGTTTAGCGGCAATATTCCTTCTTCCATTGGAAATCTTTTAAATCTAAAACAACTTCAACTATATTCTAATTTCCTCACCGGAAGTATTCCGGTTTCGTTGCAAAATTTAAATAAGTTACAATTTTTCAGTGTATATGCTAACCGGCTTAGCGGCATAATACCGGAACTAGGAAATTCTGTATTTGATATTGATATAGGTTATAATCAATTTACTTTTAAAGACATTGAACTCTTGGCTCAAATTTATAAAACTAATAATTTTACAGGCTTCCATTACAGCCCACAGGCAAACATTAATATATCGAAACAAAACGCAACATTATATGTATCTCCGGGAGGTACGCTGGAAAATGATACTTTGCGTTGGTATAAAACAGGAGCAGGATTAATCGCTACCATTATTGGTGATACTTCTTATAAACCCGACTCATTAGGCAGCTATTATGTTAAGATAACTAATTCGATCGCTACTAAACTTACGTTATCCAGTGACACTGTTGATTTCAATTCATCACTGGCTGATACAGTTACTTCCGTTACGGAAAATATATCCGGAACATCTGCAACGGATTTTAGTGATGGCATTTATAAAATACTTTCACTAACACCAACAGTTGGAGCGGACGCATTAAACGGAAGTGTTACAGCTACTGTATTTATAGATACTGCAGTGCCGGTTTATAATAATCAGCCTTACGTAGAACGTCACTATGATATTACACCTTCTGTTAATGCTGATAATGCGCAGGCTACAGTTACCTTATATTTCACTCAGCAGGAATTTGATAATTTCAATACTTATGTTATCAATAATAATTTAAATATCCCTTTATTACCTGCGGGGGGTGTTGATAACGGGAACGTTCGTATTCTTCAGCTTCATGGCACGTTTACAGGGTCATCAACGCCGGGCAATTATAATGATCCTGCCACAGTTTTCATTACACCAATTGTTGTATGGGATAATACTAACAATTGGTGGGCAGTGACGTTTCCGGTTTTAGGTTTCAGCGGTTTTTATTTAAGCACCGCTAATTTTACATTACCTGTTACTCTTGTGAAATTCAGCGGGAGGTTACAAAATAACCACGTATCCCTTACATGGATAACTACTGATGAATTAAATACAAAACAATTTATCATAGAAAGCAATAATAATAGCACTTCATTTACTCACATTGGTAATGTAGCTGCGCAATCAACTTCCGGTATTCATCAATATAGTTTTATTGATACCAGGCCATTAACAGGTAATAGCATTTACAGACTAAAGATGATAGATAAAGATGGCAATTTTACTTACAGCAATATTGTATCCATCAAAGCTGATAACGGAGCTTTTAGATTCTCAGCTTATCCAAATCCTGCAAAAAATACATTTAATCTAAAAACCTTGTCTGTAAAAAACAATGAAATAACATTGTTTGTAATTAACCAGGGAGGTGAATTAATTATGCGTAAAATAGTCTATTTAACCAATGGTGAAAATATCATACCATTAGATGTTTCTAATTGGTCTGTAGGTAGTTATTTTCTAAAAGTAAATTCTAAAAATGACCGTAAATATGAAGTAATAAGGTTTGTGAAACAATAGGCTGATAGTATCAAAGATCAGGCAATAAGCAGCTTTGAGAAACGTTTAAAATAGTATTTAATTTTTAGTAACCAAAATGAAAAATACCTTAAAATTATCAGCTATCTTTTTTATATGCGCTTTTGTTCAATCATGCCAAAAAGATATCGAAGACATTAACAGCCCTCTGATACCACCTGTTATTACCACACATGATTCTGTTACGCGGCTATCAAAACTTATATTTTTTGAAGACGGAACTTTAGCAACGGATACTACAGCTTACCGGCAATATTTTTATGATAGCCTGAACAGGGTTATCTCTATAAAGCATTATGATTATCTTAACGGTAATCCAATATTTGCCGAGATTGTTGTTTATTTTTATACGGGCAACGATAGCATAGCATATAAATTGACTCATGAAGTAGTCGATCCATCAAATCCTGATCCTGATACCGATACAAGTTTTTTCTTTTACGATAATTTACAAAGATTAATTAAAGATTCTTCTATATCTTCCATAGGATTGCAGGTAAGTAATTATACTTATTCAAATACAATGATAACAGCTATGATAAGGTCTGTTACTAATTCAGATCCCCTTAATCCTTACATGGAAAAAGATACCGGTTTTATTGGCAGTGCCGGAGATATAATTAAAACAAACTCATTAACAAGCACTGGTGAATATTATATAAACAACTTTACATACGATAATCATCAAAACCCATTTAATCAACTTAATATACGGTCCACGTATAATCCTGTACCAGGGTTTAATTTCTTTATAGAAGATCATTATCTGCAAAAAAATAATGTAGTTTCATTAACATACGAAAATCAGTCGTTTCCTGGCCTGATAGATAATGATGCCTATACTTATACCTATAATGCTTCAGGGTTTCCAGAAACGGTAAATATTTCCTTTGAGAGTGTTCCGGTAGATAATTATAAAATAGTATTTGTTTATAGGAGAATTTGACGCTTTTTATATCACAGCCTGAAACAGATTAAAGTCATAGAGTTATCTATTTTTCAATGTCTCCTCAATTTTTACCGTTTTTTTTTCAGCCTCCTGTATACTTTGTTTGCCTTGCTCAACCTCTATGGTTTTGGCTACAACAGCATATTCATTAGGGTGAATGTGCCCGCCATACTTCATGGCATATGCCTTTGTAAACTCTGCACCAAAATATAAAATTATGGATGAATAATATATCCAAACCAATAATATCACCAATGAGCCGGCTGTACCATAAGTAGTGCCAACATTACTCTTGCTTATGTAAAAAGAAATGGCAAACTTGCCTAACATAAAAAGCAGCGCAGTGGCAACAGCGCCGGCAAACACATCTTTCCACTTTACTTTTGCATCTGGCAGTACTTTGAAAATTACACTGAATAATGCTGTTACCACGCCAAAAGTAATTACCAGGTTTATCACGTAAAAAAGCACCACAGTTATTTCAGGAAAGTGGGCTTTGAGCCGGCTGTTTAACGCTTCAATTAAGGCTGTGATACCTAAGGATACCAGCAACAAAAACCCCAGGGAAGCTATTACACCAAAAGATAATAACCGCGTCAAAACAAGTTTAAACCACCCTGCCTTTGCCTTAACCTTTAATCCCCAAATGGTGTTTATAGAATCCTGTATCTCGGCAAAAATGGTTGTAGCTCCAATTAACAAAGTAATTACCCCAATAATTGCAGCTATTTTTCCTTTGCCGATAGCTGCATTTTTTATAATTTCCTGTAACTGTAAGGCGGCATCACGGCCAACAAAACTTTGTATCTGTCCGTAAATAGTACCTTCTACAGCTTCCCTGCCAAAAAACTGACTGCACAAAAACACAATAACAATCAGCAATGGGCCAAGAGAAAAAACAGTGTAGTATGCAAGGGAAGCGCTAAGTTTGGTTATTTTGTGATCAGAAAATCCACGGAAAGAATTTTTTGTAACTTCCCAAAGTCCTTTAAAAGTGATTGTTTTAGTCATTCCTTTTATGTTTTTTAGCTAATGCAAATAAAAAGTCAGTTAAAAGGAGACCGTTACTCATCAACCTCTTTATCATGATTTACTGTTATAACTTTGGTACAACCCCAGACAAATAGGATGATAAAAAAATCAGTTTATTGCTTTATATCTTTATCGCTGCTTTCATGTTCTCATAAAACATACCAAAATCCAAATGTGGAAATACAAACACAATTTGGCAATATTCAAATGGAACTTTATCCTGCCAAAGCCCCCAAAAGTGTAGCGGCATTTTTATCATATATCGATGCCGGGCTGTATAAAAACAGTTCGTTTTACAGAGTGTTAAAAGAGGAAAACCAGCCCTCCTCATCTTTTAAATCAGAATTAATACAGGGCGGCATCTGGCAATCAAACAATAAAAAGGCGGTTACATTGCAGGGAATACCGCATGAAACTACGCAACAGTCAGGCCTATTACATATTAACGGAACTGTATCCCTGGCAAGAACAACTCCGGGAACAGCCACTTCAGAGTTTTTTATTTGCGTAGGAGATCAACCGGCCTATGATTACGGAAACAACGCAAATCCAGATAGATTAGGATATGCCGCCTTTGGCAAAGTTGTTAAAGGAATGGATGTCGTAGAGAGGATTCACGGGCAGCCTGAGAATGGTGAATCATTTTATCCCCTTATTAAAATAATCAACATTGTAAGAAAATAAATGGTTGTTTACCTGGAAAAATAATTCGCGGATTTTAGCCATAATAAAATGAAGTTCAAATGTGAAATATGTTTAGGAATTTGATAGAATTTCTGCTTAAATAACTACTTGTCAATATATAAATTCACTCTACATTTGCTAACCCTTTTACACAAAATTTTTTGTATCATTAATCCGTGTAATATCTAAAATATAATAGTGAGAAAAAATCTCAATAAAGTAACAGGCCCTGGATTACTTATTGCTTTAGGAATAATTTACGGAGATATCGGCACTTCCCCTTTGTATGTATATAATGCAATTATAAATGGAAGGCTGATTACAGATGATCTCATAATTGGAAGCTTGTCGTGTATAATATGGACGATCACGCTGCAAACAACTTTAAAGTATGTAATGCTTGTTTTACGTGCAGATAACAAGGGCGAAGGAGGAACTTTTGCTTTATATGCACTTGTGCGGCGCAGATATAAGTGGCTGGTAGTACCTGCAATGATAGGTGGCGCAGCATTACTTGCAGACGGGATTATTACTCCTCCAATATCAATAACCTCAGCCATTGAAGGCTTACGTGAATTGCCAACCTTACAATATTTACAAACAGATATCATTGTAATTATTGTGCTGATTATACTGGTGCTTTTTTTCTTTATGCAACAATTTGGCACTGCCTCTATCGGTAAAATGTTTGGCCCCATAATGTTTGCCTGGTTTACGATGTTAGCCATATTAGGTGCTGCACATTTTATGGATGACCTATCCATTTTTAAAGCCTTTAACCCCTACTTTGCTTTTACATTTTTATCAGCTTATCCCGGCGGCTTTATATTGCTTGGGGCAGTTTTTTTATGTACTACCGGCGCCGAAGCTCTTTACAGCGATCTCGGGCATTGCGGCCGCGGAAATATAAGGGTATCATGGGCCTATGTAAAAAGCTGCCTTCTATTGAACTATATTGGACAGGGCGCCTATTTACTTGCCCACACAAAGGGATTAACCATAACAGATGAAATAAAGGCTCAATATCATTTAAATCCTTTTTATGATCTGATGCCTGAGTGGTTTGTGTTAATAGGCGTGGTAATCGCCACCTCTGCAGCTATTATCGCAAGCCAGGCAATGGTATCAGGATCCTTCACACTTATAAGTGAAGCTATGCGGTTAAATCTCTGGCCAAAGCTGCGTATAAAATATCCCAGCGAAGAACGGGGACAATTATTTATCCCTGGTATAAACACTGTAATGTTTATTGGGTGCGTAGGTGTTGTACTTTATTTTCAAAAAACCTCAAGGATGGAAGCTGCCTACGGCCTGGCTATAATAATAACCATGCTGGCCACTACAATTCTTTACGCTAACTATATGGTTATGCACAGGCTCAAATCCTGGTTAATCTATCTTTTTTTA